>JAURHM010000014.1 GCA_030833315.1 Burkholderiales bacterium | reverse complement strand
CGTTGTCACCGCCAGTGCACGCAACCGTCCCGCAGCCACATGCGGATTGACCACGCTGGTTGGCAGGAAGGCGATGTCGGTTTCGCCGCCGACCACGCCGATCAGCGACGGTGCCGAGCCTTTGTAGGCGACGTGGACAATTTTGACGCCGGCGAGGCTTTTATACAGTTCCAGCGACAGGTGAGCCGAAGTGCCGGAACCGGCCGAGCCGCCGGACAGACGATCCGGTTTCGATTTCGCCAGCGCTGTCAGTTCGCGCACGGATTTCGCGGGCACCGAGGGATGTACGACCAGCACATTGGGTGTGACTACCAGCTGGCTGATCGGCAGCAGATCGCGCATCCCGTCGTAGGGCAATTTCTGCGTCAGCGCCGGATTGATCGACAGTGCAGTCGATGCGCAGAGCAGGGTGTAGCCGTCAGCGGGAGAACGCACCACCGATTCAACACCGATATTGCCACCGGCGCCAGGACGGTTGAGTGCGGTGACCGGTTGTTTCCAGACTTCAGCAAGCCGTTGCGCCACCGTGCGACAGACGATATCCACGGCGCCGCCGGCCGGGAAGGGGATAACCATGCTCACGGCTTTTGCCGGAAAATTCTGTGCGATGGCGGTACCGTACAGGCTGACGGCGATCAGCAGGCTGCAGGCGAACTGTGTTGAGCGATGCATTGATGCTCCTCCGGTTTTTATTCGAGACGCAGATCGAGTTTGCTGCGTAATTCGGCGTAACGGCCGATTTCCGCTTGCAGGTATTGGCCAAACTGCTGCGGCGTCATCCGCGGAAGTTCTGCGCCTTCCGGTGCCAGTGTGTCTTCCAGTGTCTTGTCGGTCTGTGCGGCAGCTACTGCAGCGTTAAGGCGGTCAATCGCAGCACGTGGCGTTCCCCGTGGCGCAAGAATGCCGTACCAGCTGGTCATTTCATATTTGGGCACGCTGTCGCCGATGGTCGGCAGCGTCGGAAAGGCGGGGGAGCGTTTTGCAGTGGAAACCGCGAGTGCGCGTACTTTGCCCGAAGCGATATGGGGTTTGACCGACAGCGGGCCGAGCAGTGCCATCTGCACTTCGCCGCCAAGCAGTCCGGCGATAGACGGTGCTGAGCCTTTGTAGCTGACGTTGACCATGTCGACCTTGGCGTAAAGCTTGAACATTTCCAGTCCGAGATGCGAAGCGCTGCCGATGCCGCTGCTGGCGTAATTGAATTTTCCGGGCTGCGCAAGCAGCAGTGCCAGTAATTCCGGCATCGTTTTCGCATTCAGCGAGGGATGGGTTACCAGCACAAAGGGCATTTTCGCGAACAGAGTGACCGGTTCGAAGCTTTTGATGGAATCGTAGGGCAGGTTGCGTGCAAATGCGGCATTGATGGCGTGAGCGCCGGAAACCCACAGGATGGTGTAACCGTCAGGCGTCGCGCTGGCGGCAGCCGTAGTGCCGATGACACTGCCGCCGCCGGGACGGTTGTCGATGATGATTTGCTGATGCAGCGTGTCGGTCAGCGATTTGGCGAGCAACCGCGCTGCGACATCGGCGCCGCCGCCTGCGGAAATTGGCGCGATCATGCGGATCGGCCGCGCCGGATAGGATAGCGCTGCAGCGCCGGCGGTCTGCAAAAAGGCCGCCAGCAGAGCGATGCCCGCGAAGAATATTTTCATTGGCATTGCTGATACTTATTCCGGCTGCAGTCCGATCGCCTTGGTGATTTTGGCGACCTTGTCGATTTCCGACTTGATGAAGGCAGCGTACTGCTGCGGTGAGTTGCCGGCCGGTTCCAGGCCGAGGTCGGCAAAACGTTGCTTGACGTCGGGATGTTTGGTGATCTGCAGCAACTGCCCGTTCAATTTGTTGATGATATCAGCAGGTGTTTTCGCCGGTGCAACCAGACCCCACCAGCTGTCGAACTGGAAGCCGGGCAGTGTTTCAGAGACAGCCGGCAGATCCGGTGCCAGCACCGAGCGTTTTTCGCTGGTCACCGCGAGGCCGCGCAGGCGGCCTGTTTTTACATGCGGTATGCCGACCGGCATTGTGGCGAAAATGAACTGGATGTGGCCTGCGATCAGGTCGTTGACCGACTGTCCGGTACCCTTGTACGGCACGTGCACGATATTGACCTTGGCCATGTGGCGGAACAGTTCGCCGGTGAGGTGCGCCGGCGTGCCGCTGCCGCCGGAGCCGTAGTTCAACTGGCCCGGTTTGGCTTTGGCCAGGGCAATGACATCCTTGACGCTGCGCACCGGCAGCGAGGGATGCACCACCAGCACGGTGGTGCCGACGGCGGATAGCGCGATCGGCGCGAAATCATTGACCGGGTCGTAGGGCAGCTTCTTGAACAGGCTGAAATTGACTGCGGTGGGTGCGACGTTGCCGACGGTGAGCGTGTAACCGTCTGGTGCGGCTTTGGCGCCGAGTTCGGTTCCCAGCGTGCCGCCGGCACCGGGGCGGTTATCGACGATAAACTGCTGACCGTTCATGTCGGTGAGTTTCTGCGCGAGGATGCGCGCCACCAGATCGGATGAACCGCCGGCCGGGAAAGGCGCGATGATGCGAACGGCGCGCACCGGATAATTCTGTGCTGCGACCGGTGTAATTACGGCGATGCCGAGGATTGCAGCGAATGCGATGCGGACTGCGGATGCAATGTTCACTAGGGGCGTTTTCGTTCAAGGGCTTGGAAGGCCAGCATTCTGCACGAATTTGGCTCTGGCGGGCTGATGACGCATCCCGGTATCGGTTGCGAGGCGCGATGACATTGCGGGAGTGCCGTGTTAGCCTCAGCTCCCCGTGCATACAGTCTCCTGATCAGGACAGCACTGTCGCGGTTCAAGCAGTGTTCGCCGATTTTCCTGAATCAAGCCGGAGTATTCATGTTCACCTGCCTCGACCATGTCACCATCGCCGTGCCCGATCTGCAGCAGGGCATTGCGCAATACACGAAAATGGGTTTCAACATGCACGCCGCCGGTATTCATCCGGGCCGCGGCACGCATAACGCCGTCGCCTTCAATACCGGCGACTACCTTGAGCTGCTGGCCATTCGCGATCTTGCTGAATACAAGGCTTCACGTGCGTCAGGCGCCAGCGGAAGCAGCCTGGATGCGTTCATTGCGCAGGGCGGCGGCATCCGTCAGATTGCTGTGCAGAGTGACAATCTCGATGCCGATGTCGTGGCGATGCGCGGTCGCGGTATTGATGTCGGCGACGCGGTGGAGGGCGGACGCCGCATGGCGGATGGCCGCGAACTGCGCTGGAAAACCGCGGTGCTCGGCGCAAAGAATCCGCTGCCCGTCTTTTTCATCCAGCACCTGACGTCGCTGGATGTACGACGCACGCAGGTGCCGGGCGCCGGTGCGCACCCGAATGGGGTTTACAAGCTGGAGCGCAGTTATATCGTCAGCAATGACGCCGAGGCCGAGGCTGCGTTGTATGCCCGCGTGCTGGGCATGGAAAAGCCCGAACTGCACAAGGGCACGGTGGTGATGTCACATATGGCGATTTTTGAAATCGGACCGACCGGCCTTGGCGTGGTGCAACCCTATGCGCCGGGCCCCGCAGCTGATGCGCTGGAACGCCGCGGCCCGGGCCCCTTCCAGGCGCTGTACCGGACCACCGGCATGGGTGCGGCCGCGCGCTGGATGGAAGAACACGGCATGCCGCCTCCGAAACGCGGCATCCGCAGCAACGGCGAACATGCGATGCTGGCGACGCCGGAATTTACCTGCGGTGCTTATATCGGGTTTGTCGGGCCCGAGTGAGACCGCATTGCCTCTCAAGACAAGGCTTTGGCCGGGGCGCGAATTGCGATCCGCGTGGGACCGATATTCAATTTGAAACGGACTGTGAACTGACGATACAAGGACTGTAACAATGCAAGCAGCAGGCCAGAATACGAAGGACAAGCATGTTGAAACCGCGATACACCACTGGGCGCCGCGCTTCGTGTCGAGCGGCGTTCCGCTGACGGATTTCGAGGAAGTCACTGCGGGGATTTCCCGATGGGACCAGTGGTGTGCGGCATGGAGCGCACGCGCCGAGATCCATGAGGGCATCGGCCGCAAGGTGCTGGCAGAAGGCCATAAACTCTCGGCCGGAGAACACCTCAATCGCGCGGCAATCTGCTACCACTTCGGCAAGTTCATGTTCGTGCACGACATCCCGCAAATGAAAGCGGTGCACCTCAAGGTCATCGAATGCCGCCAGCTGGCACTGCCGCTGCTGCCGAACCCCGGTTTTCGCGTGGAGATTCCGTATCAGGGTAAAACCCTGGCCGGAATCCTGCGCAAGCCAGGCGGCAATGCGCCGCATCCGGTGGTGATCATGTGCGTAGGCCTGGATTCGACCAAGGAAGAACTCGAAGTCTATGAAAACATTTTCCTCGCCCGCGGCATGGCGACGCTGTCCTTTGACGGGCCGGGGCAGGGCGAAGCGGAATACGACATTCCGATCCGCGGTGACTATGAAGTTGCGGCCAGTGCCGTGGTCGATTATGTGGTCAGCCGGAATGACCTCGATGCCGCGCGCATCGGCCTGTGGGGCGTTTCGCTGGGCGGTTATTACGCGGCGCGCAGTGTCGCTTTCGAGAAACGCATCAAGGCCTGCATTTCGCTGTCCGGCCCCTACAGCTGGGTGGAGACTTTCGACAGCCGCAACGAGCTGTCACGAGAGGCTTTCCGCGTGCGTTCGCATGCGAAGGATATGGCTGCGGCGCGCGAGAACGCCAAGACGCTGTCGCTGGAAGGCGTCGCGAAAAACATCACCTGCCCGATTTTTGTCGTAGGCGGAGAACTCGACAAGCTGACACCGCCGCACAATGCCGAACGCATCGCCGCGGAAGTGTCGGGGCCCTGCAAGCTGCTGATCGTCAAGGGCGGCAACCATGTCGCCAACAACCGGCGTTACATGTTCCAGACGCAGACCGCGGACTGGATGGCGGACATTCTCTGCAAATAAAGGCGGCATGCCTCATGCCGGCACCACGGGAAACGCCGGTTTTGCGGCGCCTGCAGTGGCGCCCGCTGACGTATATGGCATGATTTCCAGTGGCACGTTCAGGCGCCGAGCCAGTTCACGCACGCGTTCTACGGCAACGCCTTTGGGTTCACCGTTCGGGCCTTTGGCTTTCAGCAGTGTGTTCTGGAGCTTGATCCCTGCGCGCAGCTTGCCGTTCGGTGCGAGATCGGCGATGACTGCGGGGGGTACGGGTAGTGTGGTAGCGCAGGCGGTCATCAGCAGGGCTCCAAGCAGGGCGGTTGCAAGCCGGATCATCGTTGTTCTCCCACGGCGCCGGCGCGGATCGTGCCGCGTCTCGGCGGGATACATCATATAAGGGCACAATACGCCATGCCCTCCGAATTCGAACTCATCAAAAGTCATTTCACCCACGCCACGCCGCATACGCTGCTCGGTGTCGGCGATGACGCTGCATTAATCAAGCCAACCAGCGGCCAGGTATTGGCCGTCGCCGCCGACATGCTGGTCGGCGGACATCACTTTTTCATGGATGCCGATCCTGCCTCGGTGGGGCACAAGGCGCTCGCGGTGAATCTGTCGGATATGGCGGCGATGGGTGCGGCGCCGCGCTGGGCGACGCTGGGTATTGCGCTGCCAAAGGCGGATGCGCGTTGGGTGGCGGCGTTGTCGCAGGGTTTCATGAAACTCGCCCGCCGGCATGGCGTTGATCTGATCGGCGGCGATACGACCAAGGGACCGCTGAATCTCTGTGTGCAGATCATCGGTGAAGTGCCGGCGCGCCAGGTCTTGCGTCGCGACGGCGCGAAACCCGGCGATGACATCTGGGTGTCGGGCACGCTGGGTGATGCCGCGCTTGCGGTGGCGGCAAAAAACAAACGCATCAAACTGCATTCTGCCGAATTGAAGCGTGTCATGCAGCGCCTCGACTGGCCGGTGCCGCGTGTGGCCCTGGGTACGGCCCTGCGCGGGGTAGCGCGCAGCGCGATTGATGTATCGGATGGCCTAGTTGCCGATCTCGGCCACATCTGCGAGCGCTCCGGCGTAGCAGCGGTGGTGGCGATGGAGCGGCTGCCGGTGTCGGCGCTGCTGCGGCGTTACCTTGAACGCCCCGTCGCGCAGGCGGCGCTGCTGGGCGGCGGTGATGATTACGAACTGTGTTTTACCGCCGCGCCGGCGAAGCGTGCCGCAGTGGAACGTGCCGCGTCACGAGTACGCACCCCGGTGACACGCATCGGACGTGTGATCCGGGCACCGGAGGGTGTTTGCAGCGTGGTGGTTGTCGATGGCGACGGTCTGCCGCTCGAGGTGCGGCAAAAGGGTTTTGATCACTTCGGCTAGGGTGGCTCTCAAGGGCCGGGCGAAATTCACCGATGGTGATGAACAGTTTCTGATCGCGATGAACGAACTGGTGCGCGACGGTTACGCCGATCTCGCCGCCAACCAGTTGACGCTGTCCTCGGAGTTCATCGAGTTTTTCAGCGAGTCACAGAAAAAGCTTTTGGAGTCGGCGTTGACCCAAGCGGAGTCGGAAGCGGCTTCTGGTGTGTCCACCCTGCAGCGCCAAGGGTATTACGTACGTATCGCGATGAAGGTGACCGCGCAGGTGGAGTCTACCGGCGGTGAGTCGGTGCTGATAGTCGAGGACGACGGGGCACTGGCGAAATTCCCCAGAAAATGTCTGGAACTCGAAGGTTTTTCCGCCACGATTGCCGGCAACCGCAATGAAATCATAGCCGGACTGAGCCGCCAGCCACAGCCGGACCTGGTGCTGCTCGACGTCATGCTGCCCGACGCTGACGGGTTCAATATCCTGATGAAAATCCGTGAGCACCCGACGCTGAAAACGGTGCCGGTGTTGATGCTGAACGCGAAGGCCACGCGTGAGGCCGTGTTCAAGGGGCTCGCCGGCGGAGCCAACGGCTATATCACCAAACCTTTCCAGCCCGATGCGCTGATTGAAGCAGTGAAGACCGTGCCGGGAATCTCGAAAAATCCCTTCGACCGGCAGAGCCATGTTGAATGATGCCGGTTTTTACTGTCACCGCATTGTTGCCGTATGAGTGATGATGAATTCCGGCAGATGATGGCTGCGTTCAGTGCGGAGTTTTGCGCTGACCTGCCGTCGCGTATCGAGAGTATTTATTCGCTTTGGGGGCAGATCATCCATGGTGAGCACACGCCGCAACGGATGGAGGAACTCATCCGCGTCTTGCACAAGATTGCGGGTTCCGCGGCGACCTTTGGTTTTTCCGCTGTCGGAGAGGTCGCCGCAGCAGCGGAATCACGGCTCCAAGCTAATCGTGATGCGCCGCAGCCGCCCGATGCCGCAGCACAGGGTGACATCACGCAATTGCTTGACCGATTGCGTCATGCCGTGGCTGGGCAACCTTAGCGGCAACTAGACAGGAAGCGCTCGCAGTGGATATGCGCTAATGTTATATCCATCGCATCCGCAACGATTAACCGCCCCACCATGGAAACACTGACCCGCCCCGGCCTGTATTTTGTCTTCCGCCATCCCGCCCATTTCATCGCCTTTGGCGGCGGCGCCGGGCTGTCGCCAGTGGCGCCGGGTACGGTGGGCACGCTTCTCGCGCTGCCGCTGTACAACTGGCTGGTGCCGCTGGTGGCGCCGTGGACCTTTCTGTTGATCGTGGTGGCGCTGTTCTGGCTGGGTGTGTGGGCCAGTTCGGTGACCGGGCATGCTCTGGGCGTGGCTGACCATGGCGGCATGGTGTGGGACGAGACCGTGGCGTTCATGCTGGTGCTGTTTTTTGTGCCGGTGACCGGTTACTGGCAGGCATTTGCCTTCCTGATCTTCCGCCTCTTCGATATCGTGAAGCCGCCGCCAATTCGTTACTATGACCGCATGCTCAAAAGCGGTTTCGGCGTGATGTGGGACGATCTGCTGGCAGCGGGATACACGCTGCTGATCATCGCCGTCTCTTACGCTGTGCTGGGTTAACTAGGGGATTCGTTATGCCCAACAGACATCTCGCAGATGATTCAGTATTGTTCGAACTGGCGGCGCGTGTCGGTGAGGCGCTGAAAGCGCAGGGGCTGATGCTGGCGACGGCGGAGTCCTGCACCGGCGGCTGGATCGCGCAGGCCTTGACGGCTGTGCCCGGCAGCTCCAACTGGTTTGAGCGCGGCTTTGTCACCTATACCTATATCTCCAAGCGCGAGATGCTCGGCGTCAGCCAGGAAACGCTGGGTGCGCACGGCGCGGTTTCCGAGCAAACCGTGTGCGAAATGGTGGTCGGTGCACTGGCCAAAAGCCATGCCCAGGTCGCGGTGTCGGTCAGCGGTACTGCCGGCCCCGCGGGCGGAACACCCGAAAAGCCGGTGGGTACGGTGTGTTTCGCCTGGAGCATCAAAAACGGCGAACCGAAAAGTGCGTTGAAATGCTTCAACGGCGACCGCGAGGCGGTGCGACGGCAGGCGGTACATTTTGCGCTGGAGGGCGTGCTGAGGCTGTTGCCGACGGCCGCGGCAAGTAAATAAGTAATTGATATCATTGAACTATTAGTAATATAGGTGGCTTTATACACACTACTGTATAAATATTCACCTTTTCGACGGATTGTGTAATAATGCGTCCCATCAACAGCAGGCAACGCAAGACGCAATCCCGAATTTCTTCTGAATTTTTACTGAACGAATCACCGGACAACGAGGACATCATGGACGAAAACAAATCCAAAGCGCTTGCCGCGGCGCTGTCGCAAATCGAAAAACAATTCGGCAAGGGCTCGGTCATGCGCATGGGCGAGTCGGAAATCGCAAAGGACATCCAGGCGGTGTCGACGGGTTCGCTGGGTCTCGACATCGGTCTTGGCATCGGCGGTCTGCCCCGCGGCCGCGTGGTTGAAATCTACGGTCCCGAATCGTCGGGCAAAACCACGCTGACACTGTCGGTGATCGCGCAGATGCAGAAACTCGGCGGATCGGCGGCGTTCATCGATGCGGAACACGCACTCGACCCGCAATACGCCGGCAAGCTGGGCGTCAAAGTTGACGAGCTGATCATTTCGCAGCCGGACAACGGCGAGCAGGCCCTGGAAATCGCCGACATGCTGGTGCGTTCGGGTTCGGTGGATGTGGTGGTGATCGACTCGGTAGCGGCACTGGTGCCCCGCGCCGAAATAGAAGGCGAGATGGGCGAGCCGCAGATGGGCCTGCAGGCGCGTCTGATGTCGCAGGCGCTGCGCAAGCTGACTGCGAACATCAAGCGTTCGAATACGCTGGTGATTTTCATCAACCAGATCCGCATGAAGATCGGCGTGATGTTCGGCAACCCCGAAACCACGACCGGCGGCAACGCGCTGAAGTTCTACGCATCGGTGCGTATCGACATCCGCCGCATCGGCTCGATCAAGAAAGGCGAGGAGGTCATCGGTTCCGAGACCCGCGCCAAGATCGTCAAGAACAAGGTGGCGCCGCCTTTCCGTCAGGCTGAATTCGACATTCTCTACGGAGAAGGCATTTCGCGCGAAGGCGAGATCATCGAGCTCGGCGTTGCCAACAACATTATCGAGAAGTCCGGTGCCTGGTATTCCTACGGCAAGGACCGCATCGGCCAGGGCAAGGACAACACCCGCGATTACCTGAAAGAAAATCCCAATATCGCCGACGAGATCGAAGCCAAGATCCGCACCGTGCTCGGCATCAATGGCGGACCGCAGATCGTGGTGAAAAAAGACAAGGCCCCGCTGGAAGTGGTCGAGTCTGATCCGGCCAAGAAAAAAGCCGTCGGATAGTAATCGAGACCCCGCCGGTCTACCGGAATCCTCAACAGGGCTGGCGTCATGCAGGACAGCAAAGAACCCAGTCTCAGGGTCCGTGCACTTAGGCACTTGGCGCGGCGCGAGTACACACGGCAGGAATTGAGCCGGCTACTTGCGCCGCACGCTGAGTCGGAAGACGAAGTGACGCAGATCCTTGATGACTTTTCGCAGCGCGGCTGGTTATCCGAAACTCGTGCGGCGGAGCAGATGGTGCATGCGCGGCGCGGGCGTTACGGCCCGGCGCGTATCCGGCGGGACCTTGAAGCGAAGGGCGTGCCGGCAGAGGTGGTCAGCAGTACGCTGGCAACGCTGAAGGACAGTGAACTGGAAAACGCGCTGGCCGTATGGCGCAGGAAGTTCCGCGAAACGGCAGCGAATGCGGCGGACCGGGCGAAGCAGGCCCGGTTCCTGATGGGCAGGGGTTTCAGCAGTGAAGTGATTACCAAGCTGCTGCGGGGATTGAGCCGCGGCGAAATAGGAAAAAAAGCGGGAACAGAAACCGGAGACTAATCATGATCATGATGATGATGTTGTTGGAAAAAGCCCTCGAATACCGCGATCAGTGCGTGTTTTACGGCGCCATGGCCATTACCGTGATGCTATTGGCAGTCTAAGGGGCGCCACAACCGGGGTGCCCGCCCCGGGAAGGTCCTGGAACCGCGGATATCCGACGGTTTCCGGTATACGGTCGCTGCAGTGCGGAATGCAACGGCAAAACTGGTTTAAAATCTGTGCCTTACGTAAAACTACTGGCGCATCCGCATGAAATCCGCAGAAATCCGCGACAAATTCCTGAAGTATTTCGAGTCCAAGGGCCACACGGTGGTGGCTTCGAGTCCGCTGGTGCCGGGCAATGACCCGACCCTGCTGTTCACCAACTCGGGTATGGTGCAGTTCAAGGACGTCTTCCTGGGTCAGGAAAACCGGCCCTACAAACGAGCGACCACTTCGCAGCGCAGCTTGCGCGCCGGCGGCAAGCACAACGATCTGGAAAACGTCGGTTACACCGCACGCCACCACACCTTTTTCGAAATGCTGGGCAATTTCTCGTTCGGCGATTATTTCAAGCGCGATGCGATTCAATACGCTTGGGAACTGCTGACCAGCGTCTACAAACTGCCCAAGGATAAGCTCTGGGTCACTGTCTACCAGACGGACGATGAGGCCTACGACATCTGGCAGAAGGAAATCGGCGTACCGGCCGAACGCATTGTGCGCATCGGCGACAAACCGGGCGGCGGTTCCGACAATTTCTGGCAGATGGCCGAAACCGGTCCCTGCGGCCCCTGCAGCGAGATTTTCTACGATCACGGTGACGAGGTCGAAGGCGGCCCGCCCGGATCGAAGGATGCCGACGGCGATCGCTACATCGAGATCTGGAACCTGGTGTTCATGCAATTCAACCGTGACGACAAGGGCGTGCTGCATCCGCTGCCCAAGCCGTCGGTGGATACCGGCATGGGACTGGAACGCATCGCCGCGGTGATGCAGCATGTGCACTCCAATTACGAAATCGACCTGTTCCAGGCGCTGATCAAGGCTGCGGCGCGAGAGACCGGCGCCAAGGATCTCGCCAACAATTCTCTAAAAGTCATCGCCGACCACATCCGTGCCTGCGCCTTCCTGATCGTTGACGGTGTGATTCCCGGCAACGAAGGCCGCGGTTATGTGCTGCGCCGGATCATCCGTCGTGCGATCCGCCACGGCTACAAACTGGGCCAGACCAAACCGTTTTTCCATAAAGTCGTGCCCGACCTGTCGAAGGTGATGGGTGAGGCCTATCCGGAACTGCCGAAGGTGCAGGATCGTGTGATGCAGATCCTCAAGCAGGAAGAAGAGCGTTTTGCCGAAACGCTCGAGCACGGCATGAAGGTACTCGAACATGCGCTGACCCGCGAAGACAAGATGCTCGACGGCGAGACGGTATTCCAGCTTTATGACACCTACGGTTTCCCGGTCGACCTGACCGCCGACATCGCGCGCGAACGCGGCGTGATGATGGACTACGCCGGCTTTGAGGCATCGATGGAGCAGCAGCGCGAGCGTGCGCGTGCCGCTTCGAAATTCCAGATGGGCAGCGCGGTCGATTACCAGGGCGTGAAAACCCAGTTCAAGGGCTACGACACGCTGGCAGTGGATGAGGCGCAGGTGGTTGCGATTTACCGTGACGGCAGCGCCGTGCAGTCAGTGCAGGCCGGTGAATCGGCGGTGATAGTGCTTGATCGTACGCCGTTTTATGCGGAGTCCGGCGGTCAGGCGGGTGATGCCGGTGAATTGGTCAGTGACCACGGCACCTTTGCTGTTGCCGATACGCTGAAAATCCAGTCGGATGTGTTCGGTCACCACGGCAAACTGATGACCGGCGTGCTTAACGTTGGCGACAGGATTGCGGCGCGGGTGGATGCGGTGCGCCGCGCGCGCACGATGCGCAACCATTCCGCGACCCACCTGATGCACAAGGCGCTGCGTGAAGTGCTGGGCAGCCATGTGCAGCAGAAGGGTTCGCTGGTGGATGCCGACAAGACGCGATTCGACTTTTCGCATATGGAGCCGATGACCGAAGTGCAGATGCAGCAAGTTGAGGCCATCGTCAATGCCGAAATCCTCGCCAATGCAGCAACGGCGGCGCAGATCATGAAGTTTGATGATGCAGTCAAACACGGTGCGATGGCGCTGTTTGGCGAAAAATATGGTGACGAAGTGCGTGTGCTGGATATCGGCACTTCGCGTGAACTGTGCGGCGGCACCCATGTCAGCCGCACCGGCGATATCGGTTTTTTCAAGGTCGTGTCCGAAGGCGGTGTGGCTGCCGGCATCCGCCGGATCGAAGCTACGACGGGGGACCGCGCACTGGCTTATGTGCAGGCGCAGGAACAGAAACTCGCGGGCGCCGCCGCTGCGCTGCGTACATCGCCGCAGGAAGTCGGACAGAAGATCAATCAGATCATCGACAACGTACGCAATCTGGAAAAAGAGCTCGCGCGTTTGAAGTCGAAATTGGCATCGTCACAGGGCGATGACCTCGCCACGCAAGCGGTGGCGGTCAAAGGCATCAATGTGCTGGCCGCAGCGATGGACGGTGCCGATTCGAAAGCGCTGCGCGAAGGCATGGACAAGCTGAAGGACAAGCTTAAAAGCGCGGCTATCGTGCTGGCTGCCGTCGAAGGCGGCAAGGTCACGCTGATTGCCGGTGTCACGACGGATCTGACGGGCAAGGTCAAGGCCGGTGAGCTGGTCAACTTTGTCGCGCAACAGGTTGGTGGCAAGGGCGGCGGACGTCCCGACATGGCGCAGGCCGGCGGTACTGATCCGTCAAAACTGCCGGAGGCGCTGAAGTCGGTGCAGGCATGGGTATCGGACAAACTGTGACCGGTGTCTGCGTGTGTCCGGTGCCGGGAGAATAGGGGGCCTGCCATAACCCGCCCCCCCGCTTTGACACGCGCCGTCCTGACCGTGCTCGCAGTCGCCTTGGCGACGAGCGGTGCGCTTGCCGAAAGCAGTGACGAGAAAAAACAGGCCTGTGCTAACCCCGACATGCAGGCACGGGTGATTGGCAATAAATTCTGCTTTGCCATCCGCGCATACGGTACCCGGACCGCAGGCCCGTCGCCGACTCTGGTCGTTGTGCTGCACGGGGACGGATCGGGTGGTGGCCGGCCCGAGTATCACGATGCGATCGCCGAGTCACTTGCCACGGACGGCGTGATTGCCATCGGCATGATTCGACCCGGCTTTACCGGAAAAGACGATCGTACTTCCGATGGCGCAGTCTTGAGGGAGGACTTCTACACAGCCGAGAACATCGATGCGGTTGCCGACGCCATTTCAAGGCTGAAAGTCCATTACAGGGCCCGGCAAACGGTGATGATCGGGCATTCCGGTGGTGCTGCGATGACCGGCGTTGTCATCGGACGACACGCTGGCTTGATTGACCGGGCACTGTTGATTTCCTGCCCCTGCGACGTCTCTCGCTGGCGCAATATGCGTCGCCGTGGCGCATGGGGAAATAGTCTTTCGCCGTCGGATCACTCGTCCAAGGTGCCCGCGACGACCAAGGTTATTGCGATCACTGGTGAACTCGACGACAACACCGATCAGATGCTGGCAAGGGACTATGTCGTTGCCCTGACGGCACGGGCGGTTACCGCGAAGTTTGCCGTCATTCCGGGCGCCGGCCACAATGTCACCAGGATCATGCGCGAGTCCGATGTCTACCGCCAAGCCATGGAGAACATCGTTACCGGTAATTTTTGATTCCCGGTGCATGGTTTATCGAAAATAACGGGCTGTCAGAACGGTAAATCAGTATTCGGTTTCAGGGCGAGCAAGGCTTCCCGGAACTCGTGCTGGATGCGTGATAGCGCCTCGGCATTGTCCGCCTCGAAGCGCAGCACGATGATCGGCGTGGTGTTCGACGACCGCGCGAGGCCGAAGCCATCAGCGTATTCGACACGCAGGCCGTCGATGGTGATGATCTCCTGTGCGGCGTGAAACTTCGCCGTCTTCTGCAGGGTTTCCATCAGCGCGTAGTTCTCACCTTCGGCGAGCGGCCATTGCAGTTCCGGCGTACTGATGGAGTCGGGCAGGGCTTCCAGCACCGCGCAGGGATCGGCGCTGCGGCTGAGGATTTCCAGCAGGCGTGCGCCGGCATACAGGCCGTCGTCGAAGCCGTACCAGCGTTCCTTGAAAAAGATGTGGCCGCTCATCTCGCCGGCCAGCGGTGCGCCGCTTTCCTTGAGTTTTTTCTTGATGAAGGAGTGGCCGGTTTTCCACAGCACCGGCTTGCCGCCGTGTTGGGTGATCCAGCCGAACAGGTGACGCGTGCATTTGACGTCGAAGATGACTTCGCCGCCGGGCACGCGTGACAGCACGTCCGCGGCGAACAGCATCAGCTGGCGATCGGGATAAATGATCTTGCCGGATTTGGTGACCACGCCGAGACGGTCGCCGTCACCGTCGAAAGCCAGCCCCAACTCAGCATCACCTTTTTTCAGTGCGCCGATCAGGTCTTCGAGGTTGTGTGGCTGCGACGGATCGGGATGGTGGTTGGGGAAGGAGCCGTCGACTTTGCAGAACAGCTCTTCGACCGTGCAGCCCAGTTTTTTATAAAGCGCCGGCGCGGTCGCACCGGCAACACCATTGCCGCAGTCGACGGCGATGCGCATCGGGCGTGCCAGTTTGATGCTGCTGACAATGCGTTCGAGGTAAGCGGCGCGGATATCGTGGGTGCGGTAGCTGCCGCTGCCGGTGCTCAGATCGTTGTTGGTGATGCGTGCGCGCAGCGCCTGGATCGCTTCGCCCGACAGCGTATCGCCGGCAAGCATCATCTTCAGGCCGTTGTACTGCGGTGGGTTATGCGAGCCGGTGACCATCACGCCGGACAGCGTGCCGAGTTCATGCGCCGCGAAATAGAGCATCGGCGTGGCGACCATGCCGACATCGATGACATTGACGCCACTGGATTGCAGGCCTCGCGCCAGCGCCGCGGCGAGTTCCGATCCCGAGTTGCGGCCGTCACGGCCGATGGCGACGGTATCGCGGCCGCGCGCGAGGGCTTCGCTGCCGATGGCGCGGCCGATCTGTTCGACACTGCTGACGGTGAGGGTGTCGCCGACGATGCCGCGGATGTCATAGGCCTTGAAAATGGCGGCTGCTGGGGGTGTCAAAGCAGTCATTAAGGTGTCAGTAAAAAATATAATAAAAACAATATTTTATGGATTTTATCATGGCGCGACGAGGAATTCGAGCACGGTGCGGGGCAGCCATTGAATGGAACCGTTGCTGTCCGGAAAGCCGACATGGCCGCCTTCGTCCGTAAACGCGGCGGTGATGGCGGCCGACAGCTGTTGCTGTTCAGGAAGCGCCTTGCCGGGGAGGAAGGGATCATTGCGGGCGTTGAGCAGCAGCGTCGGTACGGCAACGCACATTAACAAGGGCTTGCTGCTCGCCCGCGTATAGTAATCATCGACACCGGCATAGCCGTGCAGCGGCGCGGTGACCAGATCGTCAAATTCGCGCAGCGTGCGTGTGGTACGCAGTTTTGCCGGATCGAACAGTCCCGGATGCTTTTCCAGTTTGGCGAAGGACTTGCGTTTCATCGTCGCCAGAAAGTTGTTGGTGTAAACCATATTGAAACCCTGTTCCAGCGCGCGTCCGGCGGCATGCAGATCCACCGGCGCTGAAACAGCCGCCGCACGTTGTACGACGTCCTGTGCAGCTTGGCCCTGTTCACCCAGCCATTTCAGCAGTGCGTTGCCGCCGAGCGAAACGCCGGCCGCGAACAAGGCGCCGCCGTGCTGCGCGTGCAGTCGGCGCAGTATCCAGTCGATCTCGGTACTGTCACCCGAATGGTAGGCGCGGGGCAGACGGTTGATTTCGCCGCTGCAGCCGCGGAAATGTACGACCACACCGCGCCAGCCGCGCTGCATGGCGTGGTGCATCAACCCGCGCGCGTACTGGCTTTTGGAACTGCCCTCGAGGCCGTGGAACAGCACCAGCAGCGGTGCGCTTCCGGTCCCGGCAGCGGCAGTCCAGTCGAGATCGATGAAGTCGCCGTCGGGCGTGTTCCAGCGCTCGCGCAGGTAGCTGACGTCGGCGCGACGCGCGACAAGTGCCGGATACAGGGTCTGCAGATTACCGCCGGGCAGCCATGCCGGCGCCCGGTAAGGCCTGGTGTTGTTCATTGTTGTCATGGTAAGCGCTTTGCGTGGCGCAAAAAAAAGAGCCCCGCGGGGCTCTTTTTTTGCACTGACGTGGCTCAATCCCGATAGGAGGGGTCCTTGCGGTCGAGCTTGCGCAGCAGGGCCGGCCATTCGAGCAGGCCGAAGCGGCGGCGCACGCCGGGCAGCATCAGGTTGTTGGTGTATTGGGTGACTTCCGCCGGCGGCATCTGCAGTTCGGTGTTGCAGGAGAGTGTCATCACCTGCAGTTCACAGGCTCGCTCGAGGCGGAACATGTTGTTGAAGCACTCGGGGATGCTGGTGCCGACAGTCAACAGACCGTGGTTGCGCAACACCATCGCTTCGCGGTTACCGAGGTTCTGCACCAGGCGCTCGCGTTCGTCGAGGCGCAGCGCGACGCCTTCATAGTCATGGTAGGCGATGTCGAGGAAGCGCATTGAGGACTGCGCGATCGGCAGGATGCCGCATTTCATCGCGGAGACCGCCATGCCCGGCAGCGTGTGGGTGTGGATGATGCATTCGACGTCATGACGTGCAGCGTGTACGGCGCTGTGGATCACGAAGCCGGCCTGGTTGACGCCGTATTCAGTGGCGTTGAACAGTACATTGCCTTCGAGATCGACCTTCAGCATCGACGAGGCGGTCATTTCCTCGTAGAGCATGCCGTAAGGATTGATCAGGAATTCGTTGTGGGTGCCGGGCACACGCACTGAGATGTGATTGGCGACCATCTCGATCATGCCGTATTCGGCCATGAGCCGGTAACAGGCGGCGAGATTGACGCGGGCTTCCCATTCTTCCTTGCTGACCTGTTCGCGGACAGGTTTGTTGATCTTGATCGCGGGTGCGTTCATGGCTTACTCCTCCAGTGGGTCGTGCGGGGCATTCTACGCCCGGCTTGCGGGGGCGCAAACCGGGTTTTCACAGTCTGGAACATGGGGCGGTGGCGCTCAAGCCTTGGCGTATGCGCCGGCACTGCCACCGGCGAGCTTGCCGAACACGGCGCCGGAGGTCAGGCCGGTACCGCCAGGGTAGTTGTGATAGAACAGCCCGCCGACCATTTCCCCCGCGGCATACAGCCCGGGGATCGCTTTGCCGGCGGTGTCCTCAACATTGCCTTCGCCGTTAACTTTGACACCGCCGAAGGTGAAGGTCACGCCGCAGGTGACCGCATAAGCTTCAAACGGCGCCTGGTCGATGGTCAGGGCCCAGTTCGACTTGTTGACCTTGAGGCCTTCGGTACGTCGGCCGTCCTTCACCGTCAGGTTGAATGGCACATCGGTGCGCACCGCCTTGTTGTAGGCCTTGATTTCGCGCAGGCAGGCTTCGGCATTTACGCCGTCGAGTTTTTTCACCAGTTCTTCGATTGTATCGGCGCGGACCTTGGTGACTTGCTTGATGCGATATTCATCGCGCAGCAGCGGGATCGATTGCGCATCAAAAACCTGCCACGCAAACATGCCCGGCTGGTTGAGCACCACCGCGCCATACTTGGCATAGGTGTAGTTGCGTATGTCGGCGCCTTCATCGACGAAACGTTCGCCGTTGGCATTGATCATGATGCCTATTGGATAGCTGTGTTTCTGGAAGTTGTCACCGACTGCGAGATCGCCGAAGGCCGGTGCGTTCATGTCCCATCCCACCGCGTGGCAGCCTGACCAGTGGCCGTAAGGCAGGGCGCCCGCTGCGAGCGCCATGCGGATGCCGGCGCCGGTGTTGAAACGCGTGCCGCGCACCTTGGCGAGATCCCATCCGGCGCCGAGATAACGCGTGCGCATTTCGGTGTTGGATTCAAAACCGCCGCAGGCCAGGACCACGGCTTTGCAGCGGATCTCGACATTCTTGCCCTTGTGCCTGGCTTTGACGCCGATCACGGTGCCGTTATCGTCGAGCATCAGGCCGGTGGCCGGCGTTTCGTAAAAAATCGTGATGCCTTCACGTTCGCAGGCCTTGTGTTCGTTCTCGACCAGGCCGGGACCGCCGCCCCAGGTTTCGGCCGCGAGGCCACCGAAGAACTTGAACTTGCCGTCGATTTTCATTGCCTGCCGGCCGAAGCTCGCCTGGAACTTCACACCCTTTTTGCGCATCCACGTCAGCGTCTCGAGACTGCGCGATACCAGAATCTCGCAAAGATCGGGATCGGTGCGGTACTGGGTGATGCGGCCCATGTCGTCGTAGAACTGGTCGGCAGTGTAGGTGCCGAAATCCGAGTTTTTGATTTCGTCTTCGGTCAGATCGGGAACGATCTGCTTCAGATCCTCAGCGCCGTTGAACTGCACGCGCATGGCACCTGCGGTGTAGCGGCTGTTGCCGCCGCATTCTTCGATAGGCGCTGCTTCAAGCATGATCACGCGGCCGCCGCTTTCGCGTGCGGCGAGGGCTGCACAGGCGGCGGCATTGCCGGCGCCGACAACGATGACATCAGGATTACCGAAAATTGAATCGCTCATTGCTATTCTCTGGGCTTATAAATTAATTAATAAAAACAATAACTTATTTAATTTCCGTGGGTGTTATCGGCCGATGCCTGCCGGGCGCGAGTCGTCGCCGGACAGCAGCGAGTAGTTCACCGCGCGACCGACGCCCTGGCGGAATCCTTCGAGGCGCAGCACCTGACCTGGCGCGATGTTGGCGAGGTTCACGTCGCGGCCGAAGTCGCGCAGCATTTGTACGTGCTGCTGCGGGAAACGGTAGGGGTCGGCTTCGATGACGACATGGTCAAACCAGTCCTGCGCGCACAGTGCTTTCAGGCTCTGCGGCGCATCCTTGGCCAGCAGATCCATTTCACACTGTTCAACCGTGACATGGTGGATCCCTTGAGCGGCGACCGAACGCACGATGCCTTCAAGATAGTCGAGGCTCAGCGGGTCTTCGGGATTCTTGCGGCCGAACTCATAGACGATCTGGATGCCGGCTTTCTGAAAGTGGTCGATCATGCGCTGGCGTTCGTCGCCGCTGAGCGTCACGTAGTTTTCGGAAATTTCCAGACCGGGAATGGCGAGGCGTTTGAGCAGTGCGATCAGGCCTTCCACTTCATTGCGGTGCCAGGCGTATTCGAACAGGATGCCGCCGGCGAAGGGCATTACGCCGGCGTCGAGATAGAGCTTTGTCGTGCGTTTGACCACGTCACCGGGAATCAGCAGCGCGTTCATCGCATAGATCTTGGCGTAGTCGATGTAGTCAGCGGCAACATCGAGCAGGTCGGCAATGCCGCGTTCGCCGCCGGACCAGCCGAAGGTGTCGGGTCCGAAGTCGATCATCGACGTAATGCCGCGACGGCGGGGCTTGAGGCTGCGTTGCGGCAGTGCGAGTTCTTTGACGGTCATGAGAGTCCGGGTTGGTGGTTTTTTGCGGCTGTAACGGTTGAAACAGAGGGATGCAACCGTGCAGCGTACGGCCGGAGTTTAGCCCATGCTTTTTGAGTGGGCGCCGGAAGATTCACTATACGGACAGCATTTTTCGCGATGGCCGGCGGCCGTGTTTCACTCAGTGAAGCGTCTTGGTGGCGGGCTCGCCGGTGATGTCGGGCTTGGCCGTTGCGGGCGAAACGGCCGCATGGTGGACGACCATGCGCCAGCCGCGTTCGGTGCGCTGATAGACGTTGGTGGCGAGCATGGTCTGCTGTGCACGCGGTTGCGCCGCGACGGTGACATGTTCGTAAACGCTGTGTACGGCGAGCATCATAGTGTGGATCAGTTGCTGTTCGCGCAGAGAAAATCGCAGATCCTGTCCGCCGCTGAAAATCAGCCGCCAGGATTCACGCACTTTTTCGTAACCGGATACGCGCGCGGTGCCGGGATGGATGCAGTAAATTTCGTCCTCTTCCGCCCAGACTTCCATCATCGCTTCAAGGTCGCGCTTGATGAAGGCCTCGTAAAACGCGGCCTCGGCATCCTGCGGTGTGGCGAACAGCGTTTTTTTCACGGCAACTCCCGGCGCAATCACATCGCCAGTTTAGCAAAATCGATTTCGGCAAATACGCGATCGGGTGTTAGATCATTCAGGCACTGCAGGTGGCCCACCGGACAAACGCGTTTGAAGCAGGGGCTGCATTCGAGGTTCAGCGTGACGATCCGCGCATCGCCAGACAGCGGCGGGGTAAACAGCGGGGAGCTGGAGCCGTAGAGCGCGATCACCGGGCGGCCGACCGCGGCGGCAACGTGCATCAGCCCCGAATCATTGGTTACCACCAGTTTCGAGGCGGCGAGCAGGTCGGTGGCTTCGGCGATATCGGTTTTGCCGCAGAGGTTGGTGCAAAGGCCCCGCGCATCCTGCGCAATGGTTTCCGCGACCGCGTGATCCTTGGGGGAGCCGACCAGCCAGATGGCGTAGCCGCGTGCGGCCAGCAGCCGGGCCAGCGCGGCGAAATGTTTTTCGGGCCAGCGTTTGGCAGGACCGTATTCAGCCCCCGGACAGAACGCGACCGCGGGTCGTGAGGGATTAATGCCCAGTCTTGCCAGTAACTGCTGCTGTTGTCCGGTGGTGGAATGCAGGGCGGGGCGGGGAAGGGGGAGCAGCATTGTGCCGGCGGGGAAGGCCAGTGCGGCAAAACGGTCTGCCATCTGCGGCAAAGCCTGCGGATCGAGCGTGCGCAGGTCGTTGAGCAAACCCCAGCGGGCTTCGCCGCGGAATCCGGTGCGCCGCGGAATGCCGGCGAACCACGGCGGCAAAGCCGATTTCCAGGAATTGGGCAGCACCAGTGCCTGATCGTAGTTACCCGCGCGCAATTCCAGTCCGAGCCGGCGGCGTGCGCCGAGTTGCAGTGCGCCGTGGCCGAAGGGATTGAGAATGCCCTGCCGCACTTCCGGCATGCGTTGGAGCAGCGGAAGTGTCCACGGCGGTGCGAGGTAGTCTATCTTTGCTGCCGGCTGCTGCTGTTTCAGCAGTTGCAGCAGTACTTGCGAGATGACGGTATCGCCGACCCAGGACGGACCGACAACGAGGATATTCATTAGCGGCGCACAGCGCGGAACGGCAGGCACCGTGCCGCGCTCATTGCTCAGTGATGTCCGGCGCCGACGCCGCCCTTCAGCTTGTACTGCGTGCCGCAGTAAGGGCACAGTGCTTCGCCGGTTTTTTCAACCGGCAGGAACACCCGGGGGTGGGCGTTCCACAGCAGCATCGACGGCATCGGGCAGTGCAATGGTAGATCGGTGGCAGTGACTTCGATCTTGCGCAATTTGTTGGCGGTGGGTTCGCTCATGGCCGGGCTTGGAAGTGTTTACCTGGCGACCGGCGACAGCCAGTCGCGATGCTCGTTTGTTTTTGCGTTGACACATTCAAAGAAGCGTTTTTGCAGCTTCGTGGTGATCGGGCCGCGGTTGCCTTCGCCGATGACGCGGCCGTCAAGTTCGCGGATCGGCGTGACCTCGGCAGCGGTGCCGGTGAAGAAGGCTTCGTCAGCGAGGTAGAGGTCGTCGCGGGTGATGCGTTTCGCGGCAACTTCGTAACCCATCTCGCGCGCGAGGGTGATGATCGAGTCGCGGGTGATGCCGATCAGTGCGCTGGTCAGCTCCGGTTCGTACAGTTTGCCGTTTTTGACCATGAACAGGTTTTCGCCCGAGCCCTCGGCGACAAAACCGTCGACATCCAGCAGCAGGCCTTCATCGTAGCCGTGTTCCGTGGCTTCGAGATTGGCGAGGATCGAGTTGGCATAGGTGCCGGAATACTTGGCGCGGCACATCGATACGTTGACATGGTGGCGGGCGAAGGACGAGGTCTTCACGCGGATCCCCTTTTCCAGGGCTTCCGGACCGAGGTAAGCGCCCCAGGGCCAGGCGGCGATGGCGACATGCACGCTGGCACCCTTGGGGGATACGCCCATTTTTTCCGAGCCGTAGAAGGCGATCGGCCGGATGTAGCAGGACTCGAGATTATTGACGCGGACGACTTCCCGCTGCGCTTCCATGATCTGTTCCCGGGTGTAGGGGATTTTCATCATGTAGATGTGCGCGGAATTGAACAGCCGCTCGGTGTGTTCCTTGAGACGGAAAATCGCGGTGCCGATATCGGTTTTGTATGCCCGGACGCCTTCGAATACGGCCAGCCCGTAGTGGAGGGAATGGGTCAGGACGTGGGTATTTGCGTCGCGCCAAGGAACCAGCTTCCCGTCGTACCAGATTTGCCCGTCGCGATCTGCCATGGACATGCCGAAATTCTCCCGTAGGTGTTCGATCAATGCTGCGAATCAAGTTGCGGCGTCAAAAATTCGGGACAGCGGGCGGGGCATAGCAGGTTTCGACTATGCCGGGCGGCCGTCCTGCGCCGTTGTTTGGTGATTTTAGCTGATTTGCCCCATGCTGCCGATGCACACGCCGAAATTCATCGCCGGCGGCGGCCGCAAGCTCCAATAATCCGGCGTTAGCGGGTACAATGAATCACTAACCAGAAACGGCTGGCGGCTCGGATGCGGCACGTCATGGCGGGAGAATAAATGCTAAAAAACCTGCGCGCGTGGCTCAACGGACTGAGCGACCGCGTCATCAACGAGCAGGACAGCGAGCAGGACAAGCTCAACAAGACCATGCTGATTTTTGCCTGCGGATTGATGAGCTTCGGCTCCATTCTCTGGCTTGCCCTCTACTTGGCAATGGGCATCAAGTTTTCTGTGACGGTGCCCCTCGCGTATCTGATGGTTTCCGCGTTCTCCCTCGGTTATTACATCTACGCCCTCAACTTCGAGGTGTTCCGTACGCTGCAGGTGAGTCTCTTCCTGTTCATGCCGTTCATCATGCAGTGGAGCATCGGCAGTTACGTCAGTTCATCCGGAGTTGCACTGTGGGCCCTGCTTGCGCCGGTCGGGGTGATGATTTTCCAAGGCGCCAAACAGTCATTGCCTTGGTTCGCCGCCTACATCGTGCTTACCGTGGTGTCTGGCTTTTTCGATTTCTTTCTGACTTCGGGCCAGGAGTCCGGCGTCACCATGCAGGGTATTGCGGTGTTTTTTACGCTGAACTTTGCCGCGATGTCGACCATCATGTACCTGTTGATCAGTTTTTTCGTGCGCCAGCGCGACAAGCTGCAGGAAGCGGTGCATCAGCAAAAAGACTTGTTGCAGATCGAGCAGAACAAGTCCGAAGGGCTGCTGCTGAACATCCTTCCTGCGCCGATTGCGAAGCGCCTCAAGAAATCACAGGACATCATCGCCGACGGCTTTGCCGACGCCACCGTGATGTTTGTGGATATTGTCGAATTTACGCGCCTGTCGGAGCAGTTGCCGCCGAGGGAGGTCATCGAGTTGCTGAACACCATTTTCTCCAAATTCGACTCGATGGCCGAGTTCCACCGTCTGGAGAAGATCAAAACCATCGGCGACGCCTATATGGTGGCGGGCGGGCTGCTTGAGCATGAAGGCGTGGATTTTGCAGTTGATGCGCGTGACTACACGTGTGCCATGCTCAAGCTCGCACTGGAGATGCGCCAGTACACGGAGACCCTTTCGAAAGAGAAGGGTATGGGCCTGTACATCCATGCCGGCATCGCTTCCGGGCCGGTGGTGGCGGGCGTCATCGGCACCCGCAAGTTCATTTACGACCTGTGGGGTGACAAGGTCAACGTCGCCAGCCGCATCACCGACGAGGCGGGTCCGGGAGTAATCCTGGTGGATGCGATGACCTATCTGCGCTCGCGCCACCAGTTCGAATTCGAGGGGCCGATCAACGTCGTCGGTAAGGGCAAGGGCAATATCGAGGTTTACAAGCTGATCGACCTTGCGCCGCACCTGCGCGAAGTCGTCGTATAGCCCTCCGGCCTTTCTCTTACTGCTTTGCCGCGCCCAGAAGCGATTCCCATAACCGGTTTACTGCAGCGGTCGCTTCTGCGACGCCCTGGGGTTCTACCCGCGCATAACGTTCGCCGGCAAGCCGCAGCTGGTGCTGCAGTGCGCGGAATTGCCGGTAGGCCGTGCGTGCTGCTTCCGCCGGTGCAGCACTGATCAGACCGAGGTCCGCAGCGGTTTTCAGCAGCGCCAGATTGCCGGCATTGGCGGTAAGTTCCCGGTGATCGCGGGCATGGCCCAGCACCAGGTACTGCACCATGAACTCGACATCAATGATGCCGCCGTGATCGTGTTTCAGATCAAAGAGTGCGCTTTTGTTGGGGTGGGCTTCGAGCATCTTGAGGCGCATTTCGAGAATGCCTTCGCGCAGTTTGGTTTCTTCGCGTGGCGCACAAAGTACTTCGATGCGCAGCTGTTCGAAGGCGCGGCCAATCGCGGCGTCGCCGGCAACGGCGCGGGCCCGGGTCAACGCCTGGTGTTCCCACAGCCAGGCCTGCTGCAGCTGATAGCGGCGCATGGTTTCCAGGGGCGTCACCAGCAGCCCGCTGACGCCGTCCGGGCGCAGCCGCAGATCGGTCTCGTAGAGAATGCCGGCCGCGGTGACGCTGGTCAGCCAGTTGTTGATGCGCTGGGCGAGACGCGCGTAATTTTCCGCGGCTTCCGGTGCCGGATCGTCGTATACGAAGACGATGTCGAGATCGGAGGCATAGCCCAGTTCCTTGCCGCCGAGCTTGCCGTAGCCGACGATGGCAAACAGCGGGCTCTGGCGATGGCGCTGCTTGAGTCCGCGCCATGACAGCTGAAGCACCTCTTCAAGAATGATGCTGGCCAGATCCGACAGGTGATCGCTGAGCGTTTCCAGCGGTAGCGTGCCGGCGAGATCCTGGGCCACGCAGTGCAGGGTGTGGGTGTTCTTGAAATGCCGCAGCATGTCCATCTGCCGCTCGGTGTCGCCTTCGGCGGTGGCGAGGCCGGCGCGCAGCGCGGCCTGCAGTGCCGGCCAGTCCGGCGTGGCGAGCAGTGTTCGCGTGTCCAGCAGCTCATCGAGCAGGATCGGGTGCTGGGTGATGTACTGCGCCACCCAGGGGCTCGCGCTCATCAGGTCGGCCACACGATCCAGCGCATGCGGATATTCATGCAGCAGCGCGAGATAGGCTTCGCGGCGGCTGATGCTTTCAAAAAGCCCGAGCAGCCGTTCCAGCGTGACATCAGGCCCGCGCCGCGTCACCGCGGCGGCAATGGCCGCGGGCACCAGACGGTCGAGTCGGTGCTGGCTGTCCGCGGGCATCTGGCGGTAGCGGCTGCCGTGGCGGAACATCGAGAGACGGCGGCAGATTTCCGGCGCCTGGGCATAACCCATGGCCGACAGCCGTTCCTCCGCAGCAGCGGCGTCTTCCGGCGGCGTGTGCCACAGTTCTGCGAGCGGGTGTTCTTTGATGTCGTCTTCACCGAAGATTGCTTCAAAATGTCTGGACACGGCGCTGCGGTGCCGCGCCAGTTGGGCGCTGAATGCCGCGGTATCGGCGAAATTCATGCTGTGCGCAACGAGTGCGAGTTCTGCGGGGTCCGTCGGCAGTTCCTGGGTCTGCTGGTCATCGCGGTATTGCAGGCGGTGTTCGAGGTTGCGAAGAAAAATGTAGGCGTCACGCAGTTCGGCGACTGCGGCGGCTTCAATGAAGCCGCGTTCGCCCAATGCTGCTAGGACCGGTAGCGTCGGCTGCTGTTGGAGCGAACGTTCATGGCCGCCGCGGATCAGCTGGAAGACCTGCACGGTGAATTCGATTTCACGGATGCCGCCGGGCCCGAGCTTGATGTTGTCGAGGCGGTCACGGCGGCTGACTTCGTGTCGGACCTGGCTGTGCAGACTGCGCATCGAGGCGAAGGCGCTGTAGTCGAGGTGACGCCGGAACACGAAGGGCTTCACCATCGCCATCAGCGCATCCGGCTGGTCGCCGGTCAGTACGCGGCCCTTGATCCAGGCATAACGTTCCCAGGCGCGGCCCTGGGTGATCAGGTAGTTCTCGAGCATCTCGAAGCTGACCACCAGCGGTCCGCTGTCGCCATAAGGTCTTAACCGGGTATCGACGCGGAATACGAATCCGTCTTCGGTCCACTCGTTGAGCGCATTGATCAGGCGCCGTACGAGGCGGGTGAAAAATTCGTGGTTACTCAGCGGGCGAGCGCCGTCGGTTTCGCCTTCTTCCGGATAGACCAGCACCAGGTCGATATCGGACGAGGCATTCAGTTCGGCGCCGCCGAGTTTGCCCATGCCGACGACATGCAACTGCTGGGGCTTCTGATCGGTAGCACCACGGGGTTCTCCATGAACCGCGACAAGATCGCGGTGCAACCGTTCCAATGCAGTGCGGATGGTGACTTCGGCCAGATCGGTGACTGTGGTAACAACTTCGTCGAGGTTTGCACGACCGCTCAGATCGCGGCAGATCAGGCGCGCCATGACACGCTGGCGCAGGCAGCGCAGTGCGCGGCCAAGAGACGCATCGTCGCTGATGCCGGCGGTTTCCAGTTCGGATTGCATGTGCGCCGCAGCAAAGGAGGTGTCCAGTTCGTTGGCCGTCAGCACGACAGGATTTGCCGCCAGCAGGCGTTCGAGGTAGCGGCTGTAATGGGCGGCAGCTGCGATGGCGTCTGCGGCGGCGGCCGGTTGTGCGCGGTTTGTTGTCATGCGTCTTGGCGGCGGAGGGATGCGTTCCTGGGAACCGGTGTCATCGGCGTCTTTCCCGGGGTGTCGTGTCCGGGTTTTTCCGCCAACCTGTTAGAATTGTTAAGCCCTTGTTTCACTATCGCATTTTATAATTTTTCAGGCGTTATATGAGTCTTGTCGCAGCCCGCAGCTGGATCCAGAGCAGTTCCCTGTGGATCTATCGCGTGCTGACCTGGGCCGTGCTGGTGACCGGCCTTGTTTTTTCCGCCTGCATCCTCGGTTTTCGCTACTGGATACTGCCCGATATCGGCAATTACCGGGGCGACATTGCGCAACGGCTGAGTGCGTCGGTTCAGCAGAAAGTCACCATCGGCGGACTCAGCGGTAACTGGAACGGGCTGCGTCCCCAGCTGGCTTTTGACCAGGTGGTGGTGCATGACGCCGAAGGCCGCCCCGCACTGGAACTGCCCCGGGTTGAGGCTACGCTGTCCTGGCGCTCCGCGGCATTGCTGCAGATTAATTTTCACGCGCTGGATATTTACCGCCCGGTACTGACCATGCGCCGCGACAGCCGCGGCGCATTGACCGTGGCCGGCATTGCGCTGAAGCTGGAAGAGCAGAGTGATGGCGCGGTATCGCGCTGGCTGCTCGGACAGCGCGATATCCAGATCCATGACGCCAGACTGTTGTGGAACGACGAAATGCGGGCCGCACCGCTGCTGACGCTGGATCATGTCCAGTTGCGTATCGTCAATAGCGGCGACCGCCACCGTTTTGCCTTGCGCGCGCTGCCGCCGGCAGCGCTGGCGTCGCCGCTTGATGTGCGCGCGGATCTGCACGGCGAGGACTTCGAGTCTCTGGCTGAAAAAATTACCGGTCAGGTGTATGTCCAGCTCGACTACGTCGATATTGCCGCCTGGCGGCAGTGGGTTGATTTTCCGGTGCATTTTCCGCACGGCACCGGAGCGCTGCGCGCGTGGTTCAGTTTTGCCAGCAATGAACTGTCGGGGGTGATTGCCGACACGCAGTTGCGTGATGTGCGGGCGCGGCTCGGCGCCGGACTGCCGGAGCTCGACATGCTGCAGCTCGGCGGCCGCTTCACCTGGAAACGCCTCGCCGACGGTTTTGAAGTCACCACCCGCAAGCTGGCATTTACCACCGGTGACCGGCTGGTGTTGCCGCCGGTGGATCTGCTGCTGCGCCTCGGCGGAAAGACCGATGCCGGATTCACCAGGGCTGAAGTGCAGGCCAACGTTCTAGAATTGGCGCCGCTGGTGCAACTGGCCGACCGGCTGCCGCTGGACAGCGAACTGCGTAAGACGCTGGTTGCCTATTCACCGACCGGCGGCGTGCAGGATCTGTCGGTGCGCTGGAGCGGCACGTGGCCGGACCTGAAGACTTATGCGCTGCGTGGCCGTTTCAGTGAACTGTCATTGCAGCCACAGGGCCGGATTCCGGGCTTCTCCGGACTCAGCGGCAATATTGATGGCAGCGAAAAGGGCGGCATGCTGCAGGTCGCAACGCAGAAAGGCAGCGTCAATCTGCCGCAGTTGTTCCGCAAGTCTTTGCGCTTCGATACGCTGACCGGACAAATGGGCTGGACCAACAACGCCAAGGATCTGGAGCTGCGCTTCAGCAATTTTGCCTATGCCAACAGCGACGTGACCGGAACAATGTATGGCAGCTACCGCACGGCGGCTGACGGGCCGGGTATTGCCGATATCAACGGGCATCTGACGCGCGGCGTGGCACAGCGCGTGGCGGAGTATCTGCCGCTGAAGCTGGCGAGCGGATCCCGC
The DNA here is from genome assembly GCA_030833315.1 of Burkholderiales bacterium. Lineage (GTDB taxonomy): Bacteria > Pseudomonadota > Gammaproteobacteria > Burkholderiales > SG8-41. The sequence goes on along the minus strand of JAURHM010000014.1, from coordinate 27,719 downwards.
GAATGGCTGGACCGTGCATTTTCCGCGGGCAGCTCCAGCGATGTGCGTTTCCGACTCAAGGGTGATTTGAAAAATTTTCCTTTTGCCGATGAGAAGAGCGGGATTTTCGAGGTGGCGGCAAAAATCAACGACGGTTCGGTGCACTATGGCGAGAACTGGCCGGACATCACCGGCATTGACGGCGATCTGCTGTTCCGCGGCCAGCGCATGGATATCAATGTCCGACAAGCCATGCTCAACAACGTGCGCCTGGGTAAGGTGCGCCTGAAGATTCCCGATCTGATTCATGGTGCAGAAGTGCTCGAAATTGCCGGCGAGGCTGAGGGCGCGAGCAGCGATTTTCTCGATTTCATCCATAAAAGCCCCGTCCGCGGCATGATCGATGGATTCGCCGATGGTATGCAGGCGCAGGGCCGCGGCCGGCTGGTCCTGAAGCTGACATTGCCCTTGCGGACCCTGCAGAACACGAAAGTTGCAGGTTCTTATCAATTCATCAACAACCAGCTGATCTTGCAGCCGGAATTCCCGCCGATGGAGCAGGTCAACGGTCGCCTGGAATTCACCGAGGGATCGGTGCGTGTGCCCAATGCGACAGCACAGTTTCTCGGCGGGCCGCTGACGGTGTCCGCAGGCAGCCAGCGCGATGCCGCGGTGAACATCCAGTTCCAGGGCAAGGTGAATTCGGATGCCGCCCGCCGTTCCGGCGGTGGCGAGTGGTTGCGTTATATCCGCGGTGCGACGGACTGGCGCGGTTCGCTGACCGTGCGCAACAAACGCGTCGACTTTGTCGTCGATTCTTCCCTGCAGGGACTGGCGGTCAATCTGCCGGCGCCGTTTGCAAAAACGGCTGCGGAAACCATGCCCCTGCGGTTCGAGCGGCGTTTCACCGCTGCGCAGCAGGAACGCATCGCGATGAGCATCGGCAGCCTCGGCAGCGCGATCATTCAACGCCGTACCGAAAACGGCAATACCCGCATCGAGCGTGCCAATGCACGGTTTGGCGATGGGGCGGCTGTCGAACCCGACCGTCCGGGCATCGTGCTGGCGGGGACGATCAAGGCGCTGGATCTCGACGGCTGGCTGGCGGTACTCGGTGAAGGCGGTCCGGGTCCCGGTGCGACGCTGGCGTCGGCGGATGTACGCATTGGTGAACTGGAATGGTTTGACCGCCGTTTTGCGGCGCTGGCACTGACCGCAAGCCAGCAGGCCGGCATGTTGCAAATGAACGTGAAGGGCCGAGATATCGAGGGGGTGGCAACATGGCGTGCGCAGGGTAAAGGTCGTCTGACCGCACGCTTGCGTCGCCTGACGCTGCCCGCGCGGGATGACGCGCCGGCGCAGCCGGCCGCTGCAGTGACGGCTGCGGATGCAAAGCCGCCGGAGCTGCCGGCGCTGGATGTAATCATTGAGGAGTTCCAGCTCGGTGAACATGTTCTGGGCAAGCTCGAACTGCAGGCAATGCCGCAGCAGCGTGACTGGCGCATCGAGCGTCTGCGCCTGACCAACCCCAATGGCGTTCTGAATCTTGACGGCACCTGGCAATCCTGGCTGACGCAACCCGCGACGCAGGTGAACGTCCGGCTCGATGTGTCGGATATCGGCAAATATCTGGCACGGATCGGTTATCCGGAAGGTGTGCGCCGCGGCACCGCCAAGATCGAAGGGTCTCTGGTATGGGCGGGCAGTCCGCAGCGCATTGATTATCCGTCGCTATCGGGCAATTTCGTGCTCGACGCCGGCAAGGGGCAGTTCGTCAAACTGGAGCCGGGCATCGGCAAGTTGTTGGGGATTCTTAGCCTGCAGTCCCTGCCGCGCCGGATCTCGCTGGATTTTCGAGACATTTTTACCGACGGTCTGGCTTTTGATGAAATCGTCGGCGCGGTCAAGGTCAACAAGGGGGTGGCGAGCACTGACAATCTGCGCATCAGCGGACCGGCGGCACGCATCGTGATGAACGGACAGGTGGATCTGGCCAGGGAGACGCAGGTGCTGCGGGTGAAAGTGAATCCGCAATTGTCCGATTCGGTATCCGTGGCAGGTGCGTTGATCGGCGGTCCCGTCGCCGGTATTGCCGCGTTTGTCGCGCAGAAACTGCTGAAGGATCCGCTGGACCAGATTGCTTCCTATGAATACGACGTCACTGGCAACTGGACGGATCCGCAGGTCAACAAGGTGGAGCGTCAGCCGGCGCCGGCTGTGCCGCAATGAGGCTGCTGACCGTGGTGCTGTGGCTGGCTGTTGCGGGTCAGGCTGTCGCAGCGGAACTTCCACCAGAACTGTGGGACCGTCCGCGCTCGGCGCAGGCAGTGATGGCGCAGCCGGCTGTGCGTCAGGCCGTGGCTGCGCTGCAGTCGCGCAGCGATGCCCGGCTGCTGATCGTACACGGCACGCCGACGGAGGCGCAGTTACAGGCGGAAGAGTTACGGGCGTGGCTGGTGGCGCTGGCAGTGGAAGGCGCGCGGCTGCAGTTGCGCGCGGATGCGTCGGCCGCGACGATACGGCTTGAATTGATCGACTGAGGGAGCAGGCCATGAGCACACGTTTGCATTCCACAAGAACACAGCGCAAGGACAACGGGCGCAGTGACGCGGCTGCGGTGCGTATCGCCGCGGTGCAGATGGCATCGGGTCCGCGCGTTGAATCGAATCTGAAGGAGGCGGCGTGGCTGATCGAGACCGCGGTCGAGCAGGGCGCAAAGCTGGTCGCGCTGCCCGAATACTTCGGCATCATGGGCATGAAGGACACCGACAAGGTGGCAGTGCGCGAGGAGTTCGGCAAGGGGCCGATCCAGGAATTCCTGTCCGACACCGCGAAAAAGCACGGCATCTGGATTGTCGGCGGCTCGGTGCCGCTGGTGGCGTCGTCGCCGAAAAAGGTGATGAATACCAGTCTGGTTTATGACAACAAGGGCAAATGCGTTGCCCGTTATGACAAGATCCATCTGTTCGGATTCGAGATGGGTGATGAGCGTTATTCCGAAAAGACCACGATCGAGCACGGCAAACAAGTCGTCGCTTTTGATACGCCCTTCGGTCGCATCGGTTTGTCGATCTGTTACGACCTGCGTTTTCCGGAACTGTACCGGGCGATGGGTGGGGTAGATCTGATCCTGGTGCCGTCGGCGTTTACCGAGACCACTGGCAAGGCGCACTGGGAAACCCTGATTCGCGCCCGGGCCATTGAAAACCTGGCCTATGTTCTGGCCCCGGCGCAGGGCGGGTATCATCTCAATGGTCGGGAAACCCACGGGGATTCGATGATTGTTGACCCTTGGGGCGTGATCCTTGACCGTCTGCCGCGCGGTTCCGGGGTGGTTGTCGCCGGAATGAATCGTGCCCATATACAGCGTCTGCGCCAGAGTTTGCCCGCACTGAGCCACCGGACGCTGGTTGCCAAGTCCTAGAATTTAATACAAGTTTGTTTTTATTAGGAAAATAATGAAATCCGCGAATATTTTTGAAACCGCCAGCGCGACGCTGCTGGCCCCCCATGCGCTGGATGAGGGGCGTCTGCAGGCGGTGTTCGGGCAGATGCTTGCCCACCGTGTCGACTACGCGGACCTCTATTTCCAGTATTCGCGCAGTGAGTCGTGGAGCCTCGAAGAGGGCATCGTTAAATCCGGCAGCTTCAATATTGACCAGGGTGTTGGCGTGCGTGCGGTCAGCGGCGAAAAAACTGCCTTCGCCTATTCCGACGACATCAGTTTTGACGCGTTGCAGTCTGCGGCGCAGGCGACTCGTGCGATTGCACGCCAGGGCGGTGAAGGTCTCACGGGAATTGTCCGCAAGGGCGAGTTGCGCACGTTGTATGCGCCGCAGGATCCGCTGGCAAGTCTTGGTGCGCCGGAAAAAGTCGCCTTGCTGGAAAGGCTGGAGCGCATCGCGCGGCGTATCGACCCGCGGGTTACACAGGTGATGGCGGCGCTGGCCGGTGAATACGAAGTGGTAATGGTGGCGCGCAGCGATGGCATGCAGGCCGCCGACGTGCGGCCGCTGGTGCGACTGTCGTTGCAGGTCATTGTTGAGGCCGATGGCCGGCGCGAGCAGGGCAGCGCCGGTGGCGGCGGCCGTTTTGATTACGGTCATTTCACTGAAGACGTACTCAACGATTACGCGCAGAAAGCCGTGCATCAGGCGCTGACCAATCTGGAGGCGCGTCCGGCGCCGGCAGGCACGATGACTGTGGTGCTCGGACCGGGCTGGCCCGGCATTCTGCTGCATGAAGCCGTGGGTCACGGCCTCGAGGGTGATTTCAACCGCAAGGGCACTTCGGCGTTCAGCGGCCGTGTCGGTGAGCGCGTTGCGGCTCCCGGTGTCACGGTGGTGGATGACGGCACCATCGCGCAACGTCGCGGTTCGCTCAACGTCGATGACGAAGGCAACCCGACGCAGCACAACGTGCTGATTGAAGACGGCGTGCTGCGCGGTTATATTCAGGATTCACTGAATGCGCGGCTGATGGGTGTTGCACCGACCGGTAACGGTCGCCGCGAATCCTATGCGCATGTGCCGATGCCGCGCATGACCAACACCTATATGCTCAACGGTGACAAGGATCCGGCCGAAATTATCGCTTCAGTGGATCGCGGCCTTTATGCGGTGAATTTCGGCGGCGGTCAGGTCGATATCACCAGCGGCAAGTTCGTGTTTTCGGCCTCCGAGGCTTTCATGATCGAAAACGGAAAGCTGACCTATCCGGTCAAGGGCGCCACGCTGATCGGCAATGGCCCGGATGCGCTGACCCGGGTGTCGATGATCGGCAATGACATGCGTCTGGACCCGGGGGTCGGCACCTGCGGCAAGGAAGGCCAGAGCGTGCCGGTTGGTGTTGGCCAGCCGACTCTGCGCATCGACGGATTGACGGTTGGCGGCACCCTCTAGCGACACTGCAGTGAATGTCAGGATTCGTTTATAATGCATTGATTATATGGAAAGTTAAGGATAGTGATGCTGCACCGTACTGATGATCTGCGGATCAAGGAAATCAAGGAACTGGCGCCGCCGACCCACCTGTTGCGCGAATTCCCGTTGAGTGAAAAAGCGGCGGACACCACGTTCGAAGCCCGCCAGGACATCCATCGCATCATCCACGGCGCGGATGACCGCATGCTGGTGATCATGGGGCCGTGCTCGGTTCACGACGTCAAGGCAGCCAAGGAATACGCCGGCAAACTGCTCGAAGCGAAAAAGAAACATGCCGCCGACCTGCTGGTGGTGATGCGCGTGTATTTCGAAAAACCGCGCACCACGGTAGGCTGGAAAGGGCTGATCAATGATCCCAACCTCGACGGCAGCTTCCGCATCAACGAGGGTTTGAAAATTGCCCGTGAACTGCTGCTGGAACTGAACGAAAGCGGCATGCCGGTCGGTTGCGAATTCCTCGACATGATTACGCCGCAATACATCGCCGATCTGGTGTCCTGGGGCGCCATCGGTGCGCGCACGACTGAATCGCAGATCCACCGTGAACTGGCTTCGGGACTGTCCTGCCCGGTCGGTTTCAAGAACGGCACCGACGGCAATATCAAGATCGCCATTGACGCGATCCGCGCCGCGCAGGCGCCGCATCATTTCCTGTCTGTGACCAAGGCCGGTACTTCGGCCATCGTGTCAACGACCGGCAACGAGGACTGCCACGTGATCCTGCGCGGCGGCAAGGCGCCGAACTACGATGCGGCCAGCGTGGATGCCACCGGACGCAGCCTTGCCGAAGCCGGCATACCGGCGCGGATCATGATCGATTTCAGCCACAGCAACAGCAGCAAGAAACCGGAAAAACAGGTGGATGTCGCACAGGATGTCGCCCATCAGGTCGCCAGCGGCGATGACCGCATTTTCGGCGTGATGGTGGAAAGCCACCTCAAGGCCGGCCGTCAGGATTTGCTGCCCGGCAAACCGCTGGTTTACGGCGTCAGCATCACCGACGGCTGCATCGGCTGGGATGAAAGCCGTGGCGTGCTGGAAGCGCTGGCGGAAGGGGTCCGCAAGCGCCGGCTCAAGGCTGTGGCCAAGGACTAGCCGGAACTTCACAAGGTGATATGAGCGAAGAAAACTTTACGGCAACCGACCGCGGTAACCTCGACAAGCTCGAGCGCGTTGGGGAGGGCACGGTTGTTGCAAGTGAAATTTTCGGACTCGTGGGCAAGTCGCAGTTTTTCACCGAGTTCTCCAAGGAAGACATCTCCACGCTCGCCGGTTATATGGAGGTGTATCGCGCCCAGCCCGGCGAAATCCTCATCCGCGAGGGCGACGAGGGCGACTTCATGGTGCTGATCATCGACGGCGAAATCGATATCCTGAAAAAAAACCATCGTGCCGAACAGCAGCACATGACCAGCGCCGGCCCCGGCATGACGCTGGGGGAAATGTCGATGATCGACGGCGAGCCGCGTTTCGCCACCTGCATGGCTTCACAGCCGACCAGCTTTGCCGTGCTGTTCCGCGACAGTATGGCGAAAATCATCCTCGACCATCCCAGTCTTGGTTCCAAAATTCTGGTGAAGATGGTGACCATGCTGTCGCTGCGTCTGCGTCAGACCAGCGCGCGCATGCTGCGGATGATGGACGAAGTCCGCTAGTTTCCCGCCGCATTCCCCGCAGTTCATGACGTGTTCCGTGATCCCGGCCATCCGCCGCATCGCTGCTGTTGCCTTGCTGCTTTTTCCATTCGCGACTCCCGCGCAGGCTGATCCCGTCCAGGCCATTGATGCCCGCGGCACTGCGCTGCAACTGATGCAGCCTGCTCAACGTATCGTCACGCTGGCACCTAATCTGACCGAACTGGTTTTTGCCGCCGGCGCGGGTGAACGGCTCGTCGGTGTCGCCCGTTTCAGCGATTACCCGCCCGCGGCACGCCGGTTGCCGGTGGTCAGCGATGCCGTGCAGTTCGATCTCGAGCGTATGCTCGTGCTGCGTGCCGATCTGGTGCTGGCCTGGCAGGGCGGCACCCCGCCGGATGCGATTGCGCGTCTGGAACGTGCCGGGTTGCCGGTGTTTGTGGCAGGCGCCTCAGGGCTGGATGACATCGCGCGCAACATCACGGCGATTGCGCAGTTCGCCGGCACGGCTGCGGCCGGTGCTGCAGCGCGGGCGGCGTTTGATGCCGATCTGCGGGTTCTTCGCGCACGACGGCATGAGGGCGCGCGGGTACGGGTGTTTTATGAAATCTGGGACCGGCCGCTGATGACTGTCAACAATGCGCACCTGATCAGCGAAATCATCACGCTGTGCGGCGGCGTCAATGTCTTCGCCGGACTGCAGGCACTGACGCCGGAAGTGTCACGCGAGGCGCTGCTCTCGGTGCGACCCGATATCGTCCTCGGCGGCAGTTCCGCGGATACCCCGGCTGCTTTTGCCGCACGCTGGGCGGCCTTGCCGCCGCCGTTTAACGGCTGGACCGCGCGCCATCTGCCAGCTGATCTGATGCAGCGGCCGACGCCGCGCATTCTGGAGGGGGCGCGCCGGTTGTGCGCCCATCTTGACGCGGTGCGGACCGCGCGGCACTGAGGCTTTTGCCGCAGACGTTCAGCCCGCTTTCCGGCCCTGCTGCCATTGCACATCACTGCCGCCGCCGGTGCGGTTGAGTACGCGCGCCAGTACAAACAGCAGATCGGACAGCCGGTTCAGGTATTGCACCGGCAGGGTATGCAGATTTTCGCTTTGCCGCAGGCCGACCAGCGTGCGTTCAGCGCGCCGGCACACCGTACGCGCCACATGCGCCAGTGCTGCTGCGCGGCAGCCGCCGGGGAGGATGAATTCGCGCAGCGGCGGCAGATCGACATTGAACTGCTCGATCAGGCCGTCGATGCGGGTGAGGTGGGCTTCGCTGACCAGAGTGTGGCCCGGCAGACTCAGTTCGCCGCCGAGATCGAACAGGTCGTGCTGTATGCTGACCAGTGCTTCGCGAACCGCGTCCGGCAGCGTCTCGGTGAGCAGCAGGCCGATATTGCTGTTCAGCTCATCGACGTCGCCCATGGCGGCGACACGAGGCTGATCCTTGGCGATACGCTCGCCGGATGACAGTCCGGTGCTGCCGTCATCGCCGGTGCGGGTCACAATTTTTGAAAGCCGGTTAGCCATTGGGAAAATCCTGAAGTGAGGCGCATTATAAGCGCGCTCGTGCATATCGCGGGGGTGCGTGTTAATCTGTTTCTGTAGCCAACGAGATCTGCAGCCATCGAGATAACGGCATCGGACGAAAGAGGAGGCTCGCATGTTCAAGCACGTGCTGATTTATACCGACGGCTCCAAGCTGTCGCGCAAGGCCCTGGTTACCGGCATCAAACTCGCCAAAATGGCCGGCGGACGCATCACCCTGCTCTATGTGCTGCCCCGCCTGGACCCGATGATTTTTGCCGAGGGCTATGTGCCGGAGCCTGCGTGGATGGACAACTACGAGAGTACCGCCCGCGACAGCGCCAAAGCCTATATCGAAAGGGCGGAGGTGCAGGCGGCAAAATCCAGCGTTCCCTGCAGTACGCGCCTCGCGGTTGCCGACCGGCCGTACAAGGAAATCATCGCAACCGCGCGTTCACGCAACTGTGATGCCATCGTCATGCCTTCGCGCGGCCGCAAGGGGCTGACCGCGGCGCTGCTCGGCAGTGAAACCATGGAAGTGCTGACGCGTTGTACGCGGCCGGTGATTGTGGTCCGCTGACCGGGAACTGAACCGGTATCCGCTCCGGCTTCACCCGGCGTCGCTTCGCCTCGTCCCGTCAGGCAGTCTGTCGCGGCATTCGCGGAAAATGCGCAACTTGCAGTCGCGACAGGTAGCCATATCAAACTTCGGGTAAATCGCCTCCAATGCACGGGCTTTTACCGGAAACAGGTGATCGCGGCCGATGGCGTCGATATGGCCGCTGCGGTTGAGCAGGCGGATGACTTCATCCTTGAGCCGGTAGAAGTAAAGACCGCCGCCAAGGCGTTTGCGGCGCTTGGCTTCATGCACAAACAGTTCCGCGCCGGCGATATCGACAAAATTGATGCCGCTGGCAGCAATCAGCACATGTTTCTGCGGCGTGCGTTCGCCGATTTCGTGCAGGGTCTGCTGGATGTGGTCGACGGCACCGAAAAATACCGAGCCGTTGATGCGCAGGCACTTCAGCTGCGGGCAATCGGGCAGGCCGGTGTCGGCGGAGTAGTGATAGCTGTCTGGCGCTGGATCGGGTTTGACGTCGAGGACGACGGGGTGTGATGTGCGCTTGAGGTAAAGCATCAGCGACAGCAGGATGCCGGCGTAAATTGCGAACTCCAGTTGCACAAACAGTGTCGCTATCAGCGTCACGCCGAGCACCACGCTTTCGGGTACGCTGGTGCGGATGATGCCGCGGATCTGTTTGAGGTCGATCAGGCCCCAGGCCACCATGAACAGGATGCCGGCCATTGTCGGTACCGGCAGGAACTGCACCAGCGGCGCCACCAGCAGTACGATCATCAGCAGGAAGGCGGCCGACAGCACGGCGGCCAGCGGAGTGCGCGCACCGGCTTCGTAATTGACGCCGCTGCGGTTGAATGAACCGCTGGAGGCGTAGGCGGAAAAGAAGCTGCCGAAAAGGTTGGACAGCCCCTGGCCGATGAATTCCTGGTTGCCGTCGATACGCTGCTCGGAACGCACTGCGATGGCCCGCGCGATGGATACTGCTTCGGTGAGTCCCAGAAGGGTGATAGCTACGGCGATGGATGCGGTCTTGCGGATCGACTCCAGGGTCAGATCGGGCGCCGAGAAATGCGGGAAAATCCCGGATAGGGCTTTGACGGTTTCAATCTGCCCGCCGGCTTCCAGTTGCGGAATCAAGTCGAGCAGCGCGGCATACAGGCTGCCCGCGATCATCGCAACTATCATGTAAGGCAGCTTGCGGTAACGGCGTTTGATGAAAAGGCCGACCAGCAGCGTGATCATGCCGACGGAAGTCACATACCAGTTGATGGCATTCAGCCCGAGCAGGGTTTGATGCAGGGTTTCGGCAAAGGAAATGCCGCGCGGCATCGGAATACCGAAAAAGTGCTGGATCTGCGTGCTGATGATCAGCAGACCCGCGCCGGCGGTAAAGCCAAGCACCACGGTATGCGAGATGAAGTTGACCAGGGCACCCATTCGCGCAAGACCCATCGCCAGCTGGAATATTCCGGTGAGAAAAGTAACCACCAGTACGAGGCGTATGTATTCGGGCGTTCCCGGGACTGCCAGCCCGCTCATCGTGGAATAGATGACGATCGAGATCGCCGTCGTTGGTCCGGACACCAGATGCCAGCTGGAACCGAAGAGGGCGGCAATCACTGCGGGAATCATCGCAGCATACAGGCCGTATTCGGGCGGCATGCCGGCAATGGTGGCAAATGCCACGCCCTGTGGCAGTACGACCACAGCCCCGGTCAGGCCGGCCATCGTATCAGCGCGCAGGGTTCCCCGGTCGATGCGGGGCCACCATTGCAGGAACGGGAAAAACCGTCTTGCAAATGCCTTGAATTCCGCCGCGAAGAAGGATGGTGACTTCAATGGGATTCCCGATAGGACTTAATGGATTATCAGGCATCGCCGCATCGAGAGACAATCAGCTTATTTTGCTGGTCAATCAGCGAAACTTTTGGGCTATAATCTGCGCCCTGCAAGGTCCCAAATTCAAAGGAAAATCGCCCTCATGAAACGGTTAACCGCAATTGCCTTCGGGCTGGCCGTGCTGACGCCCGGCCTGGTGCAGGCCGCTGACGCAGCGCCGGCCGCCGCCAAGGACAAGGTTTCGATGTGCATCGGCTGCCACGGCATCCCCGGTTACAAGACGGCTTTTCCGGTGACCTACAATGTGCCGAAACTCGGCGGCCAGCATGCGGCCTACATCGTCAAGGCGCTGCAGGGTTACAAGAACGGTGACCGTACGCATCCGTCGATGCGCGCCATTGCAGCCGGCCTCAGCGAACAGGACATGGCCGATGTTGCGGCTTACTACTCAGCGCCTGCCGTGCAGGCTGCCGCGAAATAAGGGGCGATTATGATCAAGAAAATGATTCTGGCAGCCGGTTCTGTCGCAGTACTCGCCTGTGGTTTTGCCAACGCAGCGAATCCCGCTGCCGGCAAGGAAAAAGCCAAGGCCTGTGCCGCCTGCCATGGACCCGACGGCAACAGCGCTGCGCCGGATTTCCCGCGCCTCGCCGGTCAGCACCACGACTATCTGGTCAAGGCCCTGTCGGATTACAAGGCGGGTGAACGCAAAAACGCGATCATGGCGCCGCAGGCTGCCAATCTGTCCAAGCGTGACATTGAAGATCTCGCCGCCTATTTCTCGCGGCAGCAGGGTCTGGTGGTCAAATACTGACCGCCGTTTTTCCATCGCAAAAAACCGCGTCCTGATGGCGCGGTTTTTTTACGACTTCGCCGGCGTTTTGCCGCGGAATTCGCAGAGATCGCGGATCAGGCAGTCGTCGCAGTGCGGATTGCGCGCGATACAGACATAGCGCCCGTGCAGGATCAGCCAGTGATGGGCGTGCAGTTTGAATTCGTCCGGTGTGAACTTCAGCAGCTTCTGTTCAACGGCCAATGGGTCCTTGCCCGGCGCCAGACCGGTCCGGTTGGCGATGCGGAAAATATGCGTATCGACGGCGATGGTTGGTTCGCCGAAGGCGATGTTCAGTACCACATTCGCGGTTTTGCGGCCAACCCCCGGCAGCGCTTCCAGTGCTTCGCGGTCGCGCGGCACTTTGCCGCCGTGCTTCTTCAGCAGGATGTCGCAGGTGGCGATGATGTTTTTGGCCTTGGTGCGGTAGAGGCCGATGCTTTTGATGAAGGGTTCGAGTCCGGCGACGCCCAGTTTGTGCAGTGCCTGCGGTGTATTGGCTTTTTTGTAGAGCGGCCTGGTCGCCCGGTTCACGCTTTTGTCGGTGGCCTGCGCGGAAAGAATAACCGCGATCAGCAGTTCAAACGGCGAGGCGAATTCCAGTTCGCCGCGCGGTTCGGGATTCGCGGACCGAAAACGTTCGTAAATGGCGCGACGGCGGGCGGGGTTCATGGGGTTCCGGATTTCAATAGGGTATAAAGGCTGGATGATTATAATGGCCGCTTGTAGAGCCGGAGTTCCCGATGCTGTTTCTAGCTAAACGATGCTGCAGTGTCATGGCCCTGTACTGCCTGTGCGCAGGATTTGCGGTCCATGCCGAGCCGGTGACCCTGGAGCGGGAAAGCGTGCTGCGCAGCGAGCCACTCATTGATTCCGCTGCGGTAGTCACTTTGCCCAATGGCAGTACTGGCGATGCGCTGGCAAGGCAGGGCGCCTGGGTGCAGATCCGTTCGGGCTCCGCCACGGGCTGGCTGTATTCATTCAACGTCCGTTTCGGGGCGGCTGCAGGCTCGGGTGAAGGTGCGGGATTCGTACTCGGGCGTGTGTTCGGGCCGCGTCAGCGGGTCAGTGTCACCAGCACCATCGGCATCCGCGGTCTGGATGAAGAAGACCTGAATCAGGCGCGTTTTGACGGGAGTCAGATCCAGCAGCTTGACCGTTACGCGGCGACACGCGAACAGGCCCGGTCTCATGCTGACGCGTCCGGACTGGGCGCTGCCCGAGTCGATTACCTCGGTGAGTCGTCCGGGAGCCGGCCATGAACCTGACCCGCACGGCCATCGCGCGCGTGTTGCTGGCGGCAGTTCTCGGTGGTGTTGCCGTCACCGCAAAGGCGCAAAACATCGATTTGAACCGGCTGTTCAGTATCGGCCGTGAAGCGCTGACGGCGGTTGCCGGCGTCAGCGAGCAGGACGAGCAGGCCATGGGCCGCGAAATTGCCGGACGCATGCTTGGTGCAGCGCCGCTGGTCAACGACGCCGCACTGCAGGCTTACGTCAACCGCGTCGGCCGCTGGATTGCAGAGCAGAGCGAGCGGCCGGATCTGCCCTGGCGGTTTGCGGTGATCGATACCGCGTCGATCAATGCTTTTGCGGCGCCCGGCGGTTATGTGATGCTGACCCGCGGCCTGTACGACATTCTCGACAGCGAAGCGCAACTGGCCGGCGTGCTGGCCCATGAAATCGGCCATGTCGTGAAGCGCCACCATGTCACGGTGATGCAGAAAAGTGCGGCGCTGTCGGCGGGTTCGCAGATCGCGCAGCGCGATAACCGTTCCGCGATGATCAATAACATGATCGGTACCGGTGCCGAGGTGTTTGCACGCGGTCTTGATAAAAGCGCGGAATATGAAGCCGATGCCATCGGCGTTGTGCTGGCGGCGCGCGCCGGTTACAACCCCTTCGGGCTTGTTGATGTGCTGCACAAGCTGGCGGCACGCGGCGCCGGTGATAATTCCATGGCGTTGCTGTTCAAGACGCATCCCTTGCCCGGCGACCGTCTCGCGCAGCTGGGTGAACTGCTGACACCGAATCTGGCGCGTCTGCCTGCCGGTCGTGAGCCGGATCTGCGCCCCGTTGCAGCCGGTGCCGCAAATCCGCGTGCTGGGAGGCCTTTACCTGCCGAAGGTGCGCGCGGACTGGCGGCACAGCCAGCCCAGCAGGCTGCACCGCAACCGGCGCCGCAGCCACAGGGTGCGCCGGCGCTCGACCCCATGCAACTGCTGCGCGGCATTCTCAGTCGCTGAAGCAACCCCGCTGAATTTCCCTCAGGGTTTTCGATTTGCCAGACGAACTTTGGCGCGCACCAGTGCCTTGTCGATGATGGTTTTTTTGCGTGCCGCAGCGGCACTGGCGGCGCGGTCGCGGCGTAACTGTTCGCGCTTGGCGTGACGCAGTTGGTGGGCGTGGAAGCGTTCTCGCAGTTGCGGTGCGTCGTTGCGCTGCTGGTTACGGTCCCGTTCCGCTCCTGTTAGCTCCATGACAATGCAGTCTACGGGGCATGGTGGCAGGCACAGTGCACAGCCGGTGCATTCGGCGGCAATGACGGTGTGCATCAATTTGCGTGCGCCGACGATGGCATCCACCGGGCAGGCAGCAAGGCACAGCGTGCAGCCGATGCATTCACTCTCTTTGATGCGCGCCACAGTCGGCAGTGTGGTGAGGCCATGCGCGGTGTTCAGCGGTATTGCGCTGATGCCGAGCAGCGCGGCGATTTCCGCGATGACTTCGTCACCGCCAGGCGGGCACTGGTTGAACGGCGCCTCCCCTCTTGCAATCGCATCTGCGTAGGGTCGGCATCCGCTGTAGCCGCACTGCCCGCATTGGGTTTGCGGAAGCATCGCGTCAATCACATCTGCTGAAATTGCCGAACGGTTCACGCCAGTGCTTGCGACGGTTTGACGTACTGCAGACCGAGATCACGCGCCAGTTCGGAATGGGTCAGCATTCCGTTGCAGGTTTGCAGGCCGGCGGCGAGATGGGGGTCGGCCATAACCGCGGCGCCCAGTCCGAGCGTCGCGATTTTTATCGCGTAAGGCAAAGTCGCCTGGGTCAATGCCAGTGTTGCTGTACGTGCAACGGCCGACGGCATGTTTGGCACGCAGTAATGCACGATGCCTTCTTCGATGTACAAAGGCTCGGTATGTGAGGTGGCGCGGGAGGTTTCGCAAATGCCGCCCTGGTCGATGGCGACATCGACGATGACGGATCCGGGTCGCATGGTTCCGAGATCCGTGCGTGTAATCAGTCGCGGCGCTCTTGCTCCGGGCAGCAGCACCGCGCCGACCACAAGATCCTGTGCCGGCAGCAAATCACGCAGCATCTGCGGCGAGGCGATCGCACCCCTGAGGCGGCTGTTGAAGACGGATTCGAGTTGCGCGAGCCGGTCGGCGCCGCGGTCGAGCAGCGTGACATTGGCGCCCATGCCCAGGGCGATGCGCGCAGCATTTTCGCCGACAGTGCCGCCGCCGATAACCAGCACATTGGCGGGCAGCACGCCCGGCACGCCGCCGAGCAACACCCCGCTGCCGCCGTTGGCCATCTGCAGTGCCCATGCGCCGACCTGTGGCGCGAGTCGTCCGGCAATCTGCGACATCGGTGTCAGCAGCGGCAGGCGTCCCGCTGCATCGCTGATGGTTTCGTAAGCAACGCAGCAGACGCCTGCTGCGAGCATGGCTTCCAGCAGCAGGCGGTCCGGCGCAAAGTGGTGGTAGCCATACAAGATCTGGCCGCTGTGCAGCAGTGGAAACTCGCTGCGCTGGATTTCCTTGACCTTGATGATCAGTTCCGCGGCATAGGTCTCTGCCGCGGAGGCCGTCACCGTTGCGCCAGCTGCGCGATAGCTGTCGTCACTGAAACCCACCCGCGCGCCGGCATTGTGTTCGACCAGCACGGTGTGACCCGCTGCAACCAGGGCCTGAACGCCGTCCGGCGTGGCACCGACGCGGTATTCATGGTTCTTGATTTCTTTCGGGATGCCGACGCGCATGATCAGCTCCGGCGGATCGCGTCCACGCAGTCGCCGACCAGTCCCGGGCCGGTATAGACGAGACCGGTATACAACTGGATCAGGCTGGCGCCAGCAGCGATGCGCTGTGCGGCATCGCTGCCGTTCATGATGCCGCCGACGCCGATCACCGGAATCGCGCCCGCGAGTTTGGCGGCGAGTTTGGCGGTGACGGCCTGTGCTTGTGTTGTCAGCGGTGCGCCGCTGAGTCCGCCGGCCTCGCTGCCGTGGGGTAAATGTGCAACCGCGTCTCTCGATAGCGTGGTGTTGGTGGCGATGACCGCATCGATGCCGTGACTGACCAGCAGATCGGCGATGACGTTGATCTGGCTGTCATCAAGGTCGGGAGCGATTTTCAGCGCCAGCGGCACGCATCGGCCGTGCTGCTGGGCGAGGCGTTCGCGCTCCTGTTTCAGTGCGCCGAGCAACTGGCCGAGCTCATCGGACTGCTGCAGCTGGCGCAGGTTCTTGGTGTTCGGCGAGGAGATGTTGACGGTGATGTAGGTTGCGCTGGTGTAGACCTTGCGCAGGCAGATCAGGTAATCGTCGGCAGCACGTTCGATCGGGGTATCGAAATTCTTGCCGATGTTGATGCCGAGTACGCCGCGATAACTGGCGCGTTTGACGTTGGCGAGCATTACATCGACGCCGTTGTTATTGAAACCCATGCGGTTGATCACCGCTCGTGCTGCAGGCAGCCGGAACATGCGCGGCCGCGGGTTGCCGGGTTGCGGGCGCGGCGTGATGGTGCCGATTTCGAGAAAGCCGAAACCGAGTGCGGCCAGCGCATCGATGTAGTCGCCGTTTTTGTCGAGGCCAGCAGCAAGTCCAACCGGATTCGGAAATTCAATGCCCATGACACGGCAGGGCATCGGATTCACCAGGGACAGGCAGGGGCGCAATACGCCGGTGCGCGCGGCGATTTGCAGCGACTTCAGCGTCAGGTGATGGGCGGATTCAGCATCCAGCGAGAACAGCAGGGGGCGGAGCAGGGTATACATCTTTCTATTGTATCGGTCGGCCTGAGTAGCCGCAGGCGCTCGTTTAATTATTTTTTAAAACAAATACTTATTTGATTTCCCGGGAATGTGCCGTGCGCAGCGACATTGCGAAGAATCAACTCAGCGTCAGTTCAAATGCAGTGCCGTCGTCGGATGGTGTGGACACGGCGATCGACCATCCGCAATGGTCGCAGGCCCGTTTGACAATCGCGAGGCCCAGTCCGAATCCGTCGCCGGCGTCGCTGCCCCGGAAATGGCGGTCGAACATCCGTTCACGATGCATTTCCGGGATTCCCGGGCCGGTGTCGGTGACCGTCAGCGTCGGTGCCTTCCAGTCAATGCGGACGCTGCCCGATGGCGTGTATTGCACGGCGTTGCGCAGCAGATTGGTCAGCACCAGATGCAGGGCATGACGGTTCGTGCTGACCGTGGCTTCAAGCGGGATGTTGTTTTCAAATTGCAGCGCTTTGCGCTGGATTTCTCCGTGCAAAGGCTCGATCGCGGCATTGACGCTGTCCGCCAGGGCGACCGACTCGCGGTTATTGACGGCCTGAGCGCGCGCGAGAAAAAGCAGCATTTCGATCTGCCCGGTCATGCGCTCGGTGGCCCCGCTGATCGCTGCGATCCGCGCGCGGGTTTTTTCGGGAAGGCCGGTTTCTGTTTCGAGCAGTTCGCAACTGGTGCGGATGGCGGTCAGCGGCGTGCGCAGCTCGTGGCTGGCATTGCCGGTAAATTCCTGTTCGCGCTCGATCAGAGCCCGGATGCGCGACTGGTATTCGTCGAAGGCGTGGGCCAGCGCGGCGACTTCAGGATCCTGCCCCGGTTCGACCAGCGGCGCGCGAGGTGATCCCGGATCAAGCACTGCAACACGCGCAGAGAGATCGGTGATCTGGCGCGTGATCAGTCCGGCAATCCAGTAACCCAGCCCGGCGGCAATGATCGCTGCTGCACCGATTGCCAACAACAGCAGCTGTTTGAACTGCTGCTGCCGGATTTCATGGGGGCCGGCATCGTAGGCGACGATGAATCGCGTCCCGTCGACTTCACGCACGATGACATGCTGTTCATCAAGACCCAGTCCGATTTCGTGCTGTCCGACCTGAAGGTTCCGCAGTGGCTCGGGGATTCGTTCGAGGTCATTCGTGTTTTTCGCGACGTAGTACTGCAGATTGGCACCGGGCTCACGGATGACAATGCTGGGATTTTCCAGATGGTGTCTGACCAGGTAAACCATTTCCTCGCTGACGATGTGGTCCACCAGCGTTTTCTCAAGTTCTTCGGATGCGGTATGCAGTGCGATCGCCAGACCGAACACCACGCCGATGCAGGTGATGGCGACTGCTGCGGCGATACGAACCCTGAGCTGGAGTGTTTTCATTCTTCGATGTTTCGCAGCCTGTAGCCAATGCCGTGCAATGTTTCGACGGGGTCATGGCCGCCAGCGGCTGTCAGTGCGCGGCGCAGCGTGTGCAGGTGGCTGCGCAGCGTGTCGCTGGTTTCCTGGGTATCGCCCCAGACCAGACGCTCGATTTCATCGCGACTGATGACGCGGCCGGGTTCGCGTATCAGCAGTTCAAGGATACGCAGGCATTTTGGCGGCAGTTTGACGTCGTTGCCGGAAAAGGTCACCGCCATGGTTTTCGGGTCCAGCGTCAGCTGTCCGCACTCGAGTAGCCGCGGCGTGACGCGGCCGCTGCTGCGACGGTGCATCGCGGTCAGCCGCGCTTCGACTTCCTTCAGGGAAAACGGCTTGACCAGGTAATCGTCGGCACCGCGGGAAAAGCCTTCGAGTTTGTCATCAAGCGTATCGCGCGCGGTCAGCATCAGGATGGGGGTTTCAAGATGCGCTTCCTCGCGCAGTTTTCGCGCCAGAGACAGGCCATCCATGCCGGGGAGGCCGAGATCAAGAACGATGACGTCAAAGGTTTTGGAAACAGCAAGGTGCAGACCCGTCACCCCGTCTCCGGCAGCGTCGACGCTGTGACCGTGGTCTTCAAAATAATCATAGAGATTGGCCGCGATGGTCGAGTCATCTTCGATGATCAGGATGCGCAAGGGATTACCGCCCGATCATTCTTCGAGAGGGCGCCAGCGCCCCTCGATTAGGCCTTCCATCGGCTGGAAGCGGATCTTGTAGGCCATTTTGCGGCTTTCGGCGATCCAGTAGCCCAGGTAAAGGTAGGGCAGATCGAGCTTTCTGCACAGTTCGATCTGCCAGAGGATGTTGTAGGTTCCGAAGCTGGCACCAGCGACATCGGGGTCGAAGAAGGTGTACACCGACGACAGTCCGTCCTGCAGCCAGTCGACGATGCTGATCATGCGCAGTTCACCGTTTTCACGGAATTCTACGAGCTGCGAATCGACATTGCTTTGCAAAAGGAAGTGCCGGTATTGCTCACGACTGTCCTGGTCCATGCCGCTGCCGGAATGCCGGCGTGACTGATAACGCAGATACAGCGCGTAGTGTTCGGCGTGATACTTGAGATCAAGTTCGCGGGCTTCCAGTCCGGCATGGCGGGACATTGCGCGGCGCTGGGTACGTCCGGCTCGGAAATCTCCGGTCACAACACGCACCGGAACGCAAGCGCGGCAGTGGTCGCAATGGGGGCGGTAGGTGAAGGCGCCGCTGCGCCGGAATCCGGCGCGAACCAGCTCGCTGTAGACCGGTCCGTCGATCAGATGGCTGGGTGTCGCAACTTGCGAGCGTGCCATCCGGTCCGGCAGATAACTGCAGGGATAGGGCGCGGTCGCATAGAACTGCAGTACCGAAAGCGGGAAATCCGAGAGAAAGGTCACCAGTGAGCGCCCGGGTAAGCCATCACTTATGCAAACAGGTCATTTTCAAACTGCCAGGAAACGGTAGGCTTGGGATAGTTTACCAATTCCGTCAGTTTTCGCGAGAATTCGGCGCGACTGATCTCTCGCGCGCCGAAACGGGCCAGATGCGCGGTATTCATCTGGCAGTCGATCATGCCGAACTGCCAGCGCAGGAGCTGGCGCACCAGGTGTGCAAAGGCGATCTTGGATGCGTCGCTGACACGGGCGAACATGGATTCGCCGTAAAACGCACGGCCCAGTGACACCCCGTACAAGCCGCCTGCCAGTTCGCCGTCGATCCAGGTTTCAACGCTGTGGGCATGGCCAAGTCTGTGTAATTCGCTGTACGCCGCAATGATGTCTCCGGTGATCCAGGTGCCTGCCTCACCACTGCGTGGCATGGCGCACCCGCGCATGACTTCGGTAAAGGAATGGTCCACGCGAATTTCGTAATCACGGCGGCGCAGGCGTTTGGCCAGGGAACGCGGTATGCGGAATTCATCCGGAAACAACACCATGCGCGGATCCGGACTCCACCACAGCACGGGTTGTTGGTCGGAGTACCACGGGAAAATGCCGCGACGGTATGCCGCAAGCAGTCGTGATGCCGCGAGGTTGTCGCCGGCCGCCAGCAGGCCATTGGGCTCTGTCAGCGCCTGTTCAACAGGCGGGAAATCGTCGTTATCAGTCAGCCACGTAATCACGGTTGTCATTTTAAAAGGACAACCCTTTGAAGTGCTGGGTATTTGATCTGGGTCAAAGGGACGAAATTGCAGTGTGCCTCACATGATCCCGCACAATTCAACAAAAAAAGATGTATATGAAGCGGTTGATTTTGGTACCTGTGGCACTGGCAATTGCGTTGGTGGGCGGTGTGGCGAGTGCTGTTCAAGGTGACTGGCTGGGTCGTGCGCGAGTCATCAACATCAATCCGGATCCCGGTTCGGAGACCACGCTGGAGCCAGACTTTACCTATTTTGTGACGCACAACCTCGGCATGGAACTGATCCTGGCCACCAGGAAGCACGACATCACGGCCGGCGGTAAGCCAGTGGGTCAAGATCAACCCGCTGGTTCTCGGCGCCAGGATGAAGTCCTGATGGCAGTGGTTTCCCGATGACGGCGGAAACGCCGGATTCTGCAGCAAAGCACCCTGCGGCGGATTTCGACGCGGGGTGCTTTCATTGCGGCCTGCCGCTTGAGGCCGCAGTGTTCCCGGTCAGGATTGAAGGTGTGGAGCACGGCACCTGCTGCCGCGGCTGCCAGGCAGTTGCACAGACCATTGCCGACAAAGGGGCTGGGCGTCTATTACCGCAACCGTACTGCAGCGCCACCGTCGGTGCGTGGCATGGATCTGGTGCCGGATGAACTGGCCGTGTATGACCTGCCCGAAGTGCAGCGCGGATTCGTGCGTCATGGTGCGGATGCCAGTGAGGTCCGGGCAGCGGCCACTGCTGAACGTCTAAACGGAGACGCACAGGGGGCGACGACGCGTGTTGCCGCAGCATCCCTGCAGCCCGGCGATCTGGCTCGCGTGCGCCCGGGTGACGCCATTCCCGCCGACGGGGTGGTGGTTGAGGATTATTCAACTGCCGATGAGGCCTTGCTCACCGGTGAGTCGCGACCGGTGGTGAAACGCCCGGGTGAACCGCTCACAGGGGGTGCGGTCAATCTGGAAGGTGTGCTGACCATGCGTGTCACGCGTACCGGTCAAGAGACGGTGCTGTCGGGCATCGTCAGACTGATGGATCGTGCGTAGTCGGAAAAACCGAAAATCGCGCAGACGGCCGACCGTGTCGCACATTGGTTTGTCGCCTCGCTGCTGGTGCTGACACTGGCTGCTTTCGCGGTCTGGTGGCAGATCGATTCATCGCGTGCACTGTGGATTGTGGTGGCCTTGCTGGTGGTGACCTGCCCCTGTGCGCTGTCGCTGGCAACACCAGCCAGTGCGCTGACTCTGGCGGTGTGGAGTCGCCATTACCCGTTTGCGGCGGGATGGCTGACGGCCAGCAAGACGGTGGGCGGAAATGCCGACGCCCATACCGCCCTGAACGACAGGCAGCAGTTTTCGCCGCGCAGTTCCCACCACGGCAATTCCGACGGCATTTGCAGCACAGGCATTACGGATGGATCAGCCGTAAGCAATGCAGTTCTCGCAAACCGTGCCGCGGACATCGCGCTTGAGGTGGGCTGCGCGCAGCTTGGTGAAGCTGTCCGAGTTCCAGCTGTCCATGAAAGACATTTTGTTTAGATCCCCCATGGTCCAGTTGGTCGTGGCGTCGAAACAGCAGGCCGAGAGGTTGCCCTCCGCCGTGATGTGACCCTCGGTGAACGCCGGCCAACAGGGAAGGGGTTCGCGCAGGGCGCCCAGCCTGCCCTGATTGCCGGCGGTGGGCCGGTAACCGAGTTGTTCTTCGCGCTGGATGGCAAAGGCACCCATTGAATAGAGCGGCAGCCAGTAGTGCTGGTCGACATAGGGCAAAACCTTGTCTTTCAGCAGGGCTTCCATTTTCTGCTGCTGCTCGCCGTCGTAACGGATCGAAGAGGCGTACAGGCCCGTTTTGTAGCCGCCCGCCGCGCGGATTTCCGATGCGCTGCGGATATTGGCGAACGCACGGCGAAAGAGGCGGCCGGCGACCCCCATGACTTTCTGGAACTGCTCTTCATCGGCGGCGTTGACCGACCACTTGAGCGAATCGAGGCCGGCTTTCATGCAGGCTTCCAGTGCTTCCGGAAAGGCCATCGAGGCATTCGACGTCAGGAACACATAGGGGAAACCCAGTTCCTGTTTGGTATAGGTAATACAATCGACCAGCAGGCGCGGGTTCATGAACGATTCGCCGAGATAGAACATGCCGACTTCCTCGACACCGGCTTCGCGCATTTCCCGCGTCACCCGCTTGAACAGGCCGAAATCCATGTCCCACTTCGGCTGCACTTCGCGGGTACGCAACGCACAGAATCCGCAGCGGTAGTTACAGCGCGGTGAAATTTCGATTTTCACGCTTTTGGGCGCTGGTGGCTGGGCTTTCAGGAATTCGGTCGGAATGCGGGTTATGTTGTCGATGCGTTCGGTGATCGTCATTAATGGTATCGGGAACTCGGCATGGTTTTCATGCTTTTACGGCGCAGGATTCAGCGCATTACCAGCACTGGTGTCGTAGTGTTTGCCAATACTTTATGGGTTTCGCTGCCGATAATAAACTTGGACAGTCCGCTGCGGCCATGGGATGCCATGACCACCAGGTCGCACCCGTGTTTTTTGACTGCCTTGACGATGGCGTCGGCCGGGAAATCACTGGTGACGAAGAAGCATTGCGCTTTGACACCTGCCGCTGTCGCCTCTTTTTTCACCACCTCCAGATGTTTTTCCGCGATTTTGCGCGAGCGGGTTTCAAAATCTTTTGGCAAGACGAAATTGGGCGGGATGTAGTCGGCGTAGACATTGAATTTATAGGCCGGAGCGACGTGGAATCCGGTGATTTTTGCGCCACTCAGTTTTGCCAGTGCGACGGCTTTTTTCACGGCTTTACGCGAAAGGGCGGATCCATCGATGGGAACCATGATATTGCGGAACATGACTGTTCTCCTTTAAGAGTGGTATGCAGGGCCAGTTTAGTCTTTTGGCCTGTACGCAGGTTGATGTAGATCAAAACCGCTGGACTGGGCCCTGACTGTCCTTGCGCCGTGGCTGTCTTATGGCCGTCTGCGCCCGCTGCATACCAACGCGGTCATATTCACCTTCGGCGGCTCGGCGCTGTTTGCGACTTCGTATTACGTGGTGCAGCGTACCTGTCACGCCCGCCCGTTTGGCGGGCTGTGCAGAACGGCTATCACGCCGCGGCGCAGTTTGCCGATTACGGATGCCGGATTACGCTGCGTCTTGAGGTGACTCCGGGGGGGGGCGAGCCTTACGGATACGTTGCAGTTGCGCGTTGTACATCCGACACGGGCCGGATGCGATGGACTGGTCATGCGCCGCAAAAGGGCAGACGGTCCGTACAGCGGGGTGGGCCCGGGACTGACCGAAGGGCGCTGGATGCTGATCCTGCAGGACCAGCAATCGATGTGGCGGCTGGATGGCGCGATGGTGGCGCCGCAAAATCACTGAATTTTTCCCGGGAACTGCAGTCCTCAGGAGCGGCAGCTGTGGTGGCTGACCAGTTCCCGCAGATTGTCCAGGCTCAGGATGCGCAGGTGTTTGTTCTGGACTGCAATCAGCCCCTGCGCCTGGAAGCGTGACAGCGTGCGGCTGACGGTTTCCAGTTTCAGGCCCAGATAGCTGCCGATTTCCTCGCGTGTCATGCGCAGATGGAATTCCGTGGCTGAATAGCCGCGTGCGGAAAAACGCTGGGACAGGTTGAGCAGGAAAGCGGCGAGACGTTCCTCGGCTCGCATGCTGCCCAGTAGCAGCATGACCCCGTAATCCCGTGCAATTTCCTGGCTCATGATGCGATGGAAGTGCTGCTGCAGCGAGGGGATGTTGCGCGACATCCCCTCCAGTTCCTTCAGCGGGATTTCACAGACTTCGCTGTCTTCCAGGGCTACTGCATCGCACAAATGCTGGTTGGTGCCGATGGCATCCAGCCCCATCAGATCACCCATCATGTGAAAACCGGCGACCTGCTCACGGCCGTCCTCATGCAGCACGCAGCTTTTAATGAAGCCCGAGCGGATCGCGTAAAGCGAATGCAGGGCAGCTCCGGAGCGGAACAGGTAATCACCACGTTTGACCGAGCGGCGGCGGTCAATCAGTTGGTCAACGGACTGAAGTTCAGCCGCGGACAGTCCTGCCGGCAGGCAAAGCTCATGCAGGCTGCAGGCGGAGCAGGCGTTTTTGAGCTTTTCGACCTCGACGATGCGCAGGGTGGTGGCCATGCTGGTTTGCGAAATCGGATTATTAGAAATATTGAATGAAGGTCATCATCTTACCCCCGTTTTGATCTGCGTCAAACTTCAATCCGGAGCCGGTAGTCACAATGGCTGCCATTAAGCGATTTCCCATTGACCATGAACAGTTCACTGGCCGCGCCCCTTGCACTGCCGATTGAGGTTGATCTCGACCTGATCCGGCGCATGGACCGTAACGGTCCGCGGTATACCTCCTATCCGACTGCTGATCGTTTCGTCGAGGCCTTTAACGCTGAAACTTATCAGTCATGGACGGCACGCCGCAATATCGGTGGCATCCGCCGGGCACTGTCGATTTATATCCATCTGCCGTTCTGCAGCACGGTTTGCTTTTATTGCGCCTGCAACAAGGTGGTCACCAAGGACCGCAGCAAGGGCGACAAGTATCTGGAGTATCTGTTCCGCGAAATCGACATGCAGGGGCCGCTGTTCAAGGATGACCGCATTGTCGAACAGATGCACTGGGGCGGCGGCACGCCGACTTTTTTCAGCATGGAGCAGATGTCCTCGCTGTGCGACCACCTCAAGCGCCACTTCCAGATGTCGCGCGACGGCGAATATTCGATCGAGCTCGATCCGCGCACCATCGAGGCCTCGCAGATGCAGGCGCTGCGCGATATGGGTTTCAACCGGGTCAGTCTCGGCGTCCAGGACTTCGATCCGGACGTGCAGCGTGCAGTCAACCGCATCCAGAGTGAAGAGCAGACGCTGGCAGTCATGAATGCAGCGCGCGCAGCAGGACTCGCATCGATCAACGTTGATCTGATCTACGGCTTGCCCAGGCAGACCCTGCTCAGTTTCAACCGTACTTTGGGGCGGGTGATTTCCGCATCCCCGGATCGTATCGCGGTCTACAACTATGCCCACCTGCCGACACGCTTTAAACCGCAGCGGCGCATTGCCGACGCGGAACTGCCGACACCGGACGTCAAGCTGAAACTGCTGGGACTGGCCGCGCAGCGACTGGGCGAGGCGGGGTATGTTTATATCGGCATGGATCATTTCGCCAAACCGGACGATTCCCTCGCAATTGCGCAGCGTCACGGCCACCTGCACCGCAATTTCCAGGGATATTCGACGCATGCGGAGTGCGACCTGATCGGACTGGGCGTTTCGGCCATCGGCGCGATCGGCCCCACCTACAGCCAGAATCACCGCCATCTCGAAACCTACTATGACGCGATTGACCGCGGACAGCTGCCGGTGGCGCGCGGTCTGGAACTTTCGGCGGATGATCTGTTGCGGCGGGCGGTCATCCAGTCGCTCTCCTGCCAGTTCAAGCTGTTCAAACGTTCGATCGAGATCGCCTATCTGGTCGATTTCGACCGCTATTTCAGCGAAGAGCTGGTCGATCTGCGGCAGATGGGGACTGATGGTCTGGTGCAGCTTGACGATGAGTGGATTACCGTCACGCCGCGGGGCCGTATGCTGATCCGCAATGTCTGCATGGTGTTTGACAAATATCTGCGGCGCGAGCGCGAAACCATGCGCTATTCCCGGGTCATCTAGTCACACATGGACAGCTGGCTGCAGTCGATGACGGCAACCGCCCTCAGGGCCGGCCTTCTCGGCGGCGCGCATTGCGCGGCGATGTGCGGCAGCATTGTCAGTCTGACCAGCGCGCCGGGCGCGGGCGGCAAGGCGCGCGGTGCAGCGTATCCGCTGGCCTGGGTGCGTTATCTGGCCAGTGCCCTGATTGCCGCCGTCGGCATTTACGGCATGCTGCATGTGCTGCAGCCGGCTGCCCAGCAGCCGGACAGCCTGTTTTGCCGGATGGCGCCCGGCCTGGCCGAACTGCTGCGCTGAACGGCCGGCGGCACGCAAAACGCGCCACTGGCCTGCTGCTGGTTAGCCTTAACGGATGACGCCGCAGGCGACGCGCCCGCCGGAGTTGCCGGTGGGGTCGGTTTTCAGGTCGTCCGCTGCAGCGTGGACCACCACCGAACGGCCGATCACACCGTCCGCCTTGCTGCTCACCGAAATGCCGCCGACGACGAAATTGAATTTCGCCACGCCCTGGTCGTTGAAATTGATGTTGCCGAGGTCGCCGGCATGACGCTGCGGCTCGTAGGGGCCGCCATGCTTGTGCCCGCCCGGGTTGAAGTGCCCGCCCGCGCTCATTGCCTGTGCGTCGCTGCAATCGCCTTTTTCATGGATGTGGAATCCCTTGGGTCCCTTGGTGTGGCCGCTGAGTTCACCACTGACGCGGACGATGTCGGCGCCGGCCTGAGTGAAGGTCACGGTACCGCGCACATTGCTGCCGCTGCGCGGCTCCAGTACTGCGGTGGCGGTGGCGTCCTGATGGGCGGCGGGGCCGGCGCAGCCGGCAGCGATGCCGGCTAGCGCCGCACTGATGACGATGCGTTTCATGGATTCTCCTTTGGTTGGTAGTGGCTGAGGCGGGGGACTTTCCGGGGTCTTCTGCTTGTGCAGATTATTGATTTTTGGGGATGTTAGCACCGCACCTGCTGCTTGCAGAACTGTTTCAATGGGCTGACTGCTGTTTTGCCGGATACCCGCTGCTGGGCACGGGAGGAGCCGTGCTCCATGGCCAGCCGTATTTCGTATTTGCTGAAAAAGCTGTCAAACATTTCCCCGCCCAGTGTGCCGGTGGCGTGCAGCGTGTCGTTGGCAGCTTCGTGTTCAAGCAGTATCGCGCACAGCGGCTGCGGGGCCGGCCCGCCCAGGACCCGGGCGCCGGCCGCGGGATCGAACTCGCTGTGCTCGGAACAGCAGTGGATCATGTTCGGTTTGCTTATGCGCGATGCCGTCGACTGGTCTCGATAGCTGATGAAACTGATCTGGCGTGTCGGATAGGTCAGCTGGTGTGAGCAGATCGCCGAATAGGCGACGATCGCCTGCCGTGGACCCACCCCCCCGGGCCATTGGTAGTCTGCGCCCGTCCCGGTTTTTAGTGGCACGTTGCGTCCCGTCGGTTTCCCGAGATTGAGCAGGAAGCAGGGCGTGCCCTCGAAGGGGTAATGGAATACATAGTTTTCGCCGACCGAGAGCTGCGAGGCCCGCAGTGGGCGGCCGCCATCGTCCGTCAGCAGGGTGCGGGCGTAGCCGCGGGGACGCACATCGGATGCCGCCGGTACGGGGGCGCCGTGGAAGGCGATCGCGGACGCGGCGCAGACTCGGATGAAATCACGGCGTTCCATCTGTAGTTCTCCCCGGAGGATGCATCTGCATTGTTCAGATTACTGACTTGCAGTGTCAATAGAGGCTGCCAAATTGGAATTTTTCTGGCCTCGATAGCCGCTTTTGTCTGCGCGGCTCAGATCTGGCGGATTATGTATCCCCCCGACTTATGAATGCGTAACTTAATGAAAGATAAGCTTAATTTACGTCATCGATGATTGTGTCGCGGGCATTCTTTTCATCGCGGTCACGAATCCTGATATTCGCGCTTTCTATCCCCGATTGCATCAGCTAGCCCCTTTACGGGCTTAACAGATGTAAAAAACCCCGGCCTGGACCGGGGTTTATGAAGACTGGGGAGATGTAGATCCAGTTTCAGAAGCGGTAATTCACGGCGACACCGACGAAGTGGAGCTCTTTGTTGATTTCCACCCAAAACTGAGCCACTTTTGGGGTTAGTTTTCACTGAAATTTGAGCCACGCATGGACACTACTCTGCTCAAAACATGAGCAGGGGT
>JAURHM010000094.1 GCA_030833315.1 Burkholderiales bacterium | reverse complement strand
CATCGCCCATATGCAGCATCATTGCGCCGATCAGCGTCGGGCGGCGGCGCATGTCGAGCTTGGCCAGCTCGGCCGAGATGCCTTTGCGCTTGGTCAGGCGGTGGTATTCCGTCCAATACTCGCGGTAACGCGGATCGTTATTGGGATCGATGACCACGTAATGCTTGTCGCGCTGCAGCCGCAGGCCGAGGCGCTCGACACGGGTCTCGATGACGTTCGGGCGGCCGATCAGGATCGGACGCGCGAGACCTTCGTCGACCACCTGCTGCGCGGCGCGCAGGAAACGCTCTTCCTCGCCTTCGGCATAGACCACGCGCTTCGGCGCCTTCTTCGCCGCGGCGAACACCGAACGCATGATGTGGCCGGACTGGTAGACAAAACGATTAAGGCGCGCCTTGTAGGCGTCGAAATCGGAAATCGGCCGCGTCGCCACACCGCTGTCCATCGCGGCCTTGGCCACTGCGGGTGCGACGTGTTCAATCAGGCGCGGATCAAAAGGCTTCGGGATCAGATAGTCGGCGCCAAACTTGAGGTCCTGCTCGCCGTAGGCGGCGGCCACAATGTCCGACTGCTCGGCCTGGGCCAGCGCGGCGATCGCGTTGACCGCAGCGATTTCCATTTCACGGTTGATCGTGGTCGCACCGACATCCAGCGCGCCACGGAAAATGAACGGAAAACACAGCACGTTATTGACCTGGTTCGGATAGTCCGAACGGCCTGTCGCCATCACTGCATCGGGACGGACCTCTTTCACCAGTTCAGGCAGGATTTCCGGCTCGGGATTGGCCAGGGCGAGGATCAGCGGACGGTCCGCCATCTGCTTGACCATTTCAGGCTTGAGCACCTTGCCCGCCGACAGGCCGAGGAAGGCGTCGGCGCCGGCCATGACGTCGCCGAGTTGTCGCGCATCGGTCTCAATGGCGTAACGCGCCTTGTCGTGGTCCATCAGTTCGGCACGGCCCTTGTAGACCACGCCGACGATATCGGTGACGGTAATGTTTTCTTTTTTCAGACCCAGCGACACAAGCAGATCCAGACAGGCCAGCGCCGCAGCACCCGCGCCGGACACCACCAGCTTGACCCTGGAAATATCCTTGCCGACAACCTTGAGGCCGTTGGTGAACGCCGCACTGACGGTAATCGCAGTGCCGTGCTGGTCATCATGGAACACCGGAATCTTGCAGCGCTTGCGCAGCTCGCGCTCGACGATGAAACACTCCGGCGCCTTGATGTCTTCGAGATTGATGCCGCCGAAGGTTGGCTCCAGCGCGGCGATCACTTCCACCAGGCGGTGCGGATCCTGCTCGTTAATTTCGATATCGAACACGTCGATACCGGCGAATTTCTTGAACAGTACGGCCTTGCCTTCCATCACCGGCTTCGAAGCCAGCGGGCCGATGTTGCCAAGGCCCAGTACGGCAGTGCCGTTGGTGATCACCGCCACCAGATTGCCGCGTGCGGTGTAGTTGCTGGCTTCAGCAGGTTTGTCGGCGATTTCGAGGCAGACCTGGGCGACTCCGGGGGTGTAGGCCAGCGCGAGGTCGCGCTGATTGACCAGACCCTTGGTCGGCGTAACGCTGATCTTCCCGGGCACGGGAAGCCGGTGGTAGTCGAGGGCTGCCTTGCGCAGTTGGTCTTCAGGCATTACGGAATCCGCCTTTCGGAAATTCGGTCACGCAGCCACGGCTGCGCGGGAGCAGGATTATACCGTAGGGCGTCGCCGCCCCAGCAGAAACGGGCTGTGCCGCCATGAACAAAGCGGTTGCTTATGGTATGTTCATGCCCCTCGCCGCATCGCCCGAAACTCCGCACCAAAATGGACACTTCCGCACTTCGCAGCTCGCTGTATCCCGAGATCGAACCCTATAACGCCGGGATGCTCGATCTTGACGGCCGTCATCACATGTATTTCGAGGAGTCCGGCAATCCCAAGGGGGCGCCGGTGCTGTTCCTCCATGGTGGCCCGGGGGCGGGGGCGGCTGCGGCGCATCGCCGCTTTTTTGATCCGGCGCATTACCGCATCGTCATTTTCGATCAGCGCGGCGCCGGCCGTTCGACGCCGCTCGGTGAAATCACCGACAACACGACACCGCTGCTGGTCGCCGACATCGAAAAGCTGCGTGAGCACCTGGGCATCAAGAGCTGGGTGGTGTTCGGCGGTTCCTGGGGCAGCACGCTGGCGCTGGCCTATGCGGAATTTCATCCCGAGCGCTGCACCGGGCTGATCCTGCGCGGCATTTTCCTCTGCCGAAAAAGCGAGATCGACTGGTTCCTCTACGGCCTGCGCAATATTTTCCCGGAAGCGTGGCGGGCTTTCACCGATCCGATTCCGGCAGCGGAACGCGGCGACCTGCTCAACGCCTATCACCGCCGGCTGACCGATCCCGATCCGGCAGTGCACATGCCGGCGGCGCGCGCCTGGGGCACCTATGAAGGCTCCTGCTCAACGCTGCTGCCGAGTCCGGAAACCGTGGCTTATTTTGCCGGTGACGTGGTGTCGCTGGGTCTCGCGCGCATCGAAGCACATTACTTCAAGCACGATATTTTCCTGCCGGAAAATTATCTGCTCGCCAACGTGGATCGCATCCGCAATATTCCGGGCGTGATCGTGCAGGGCCGTTATGACGCGGTGTGCCCGATTGTCTCGGCTGATGATCTGCACCGCGCCTGGCCTGAAGCGGAATACCACATTATTCCCGACGCCGGCCACTCGGCATGGGAGCCCGGCATCTGCGCGGCGCTGGTCCGCGCCTGCGAAAAATTCAAAACCATTTGAACATTTAATAACAGCCTAAATCATCAAGGGAGAATGACATGAAACTCGTAACCTACTCAGCCACCAAACGCGGCCCCGCCGCGATCGGCGTGATCGCCGCCGACGGCAGCATCATCGATCTGGCGTCCGCAGCCAAGAAAGCGCGCGTCAAGCTGCCCTTCGCTGCCAATGACATGATCGGCCTGGTCAGCGCCGGCAAAAGCGGTCTGGCGCTGATCAAAAAAGCCGTGACCGGATTGAAGACCGGGCACCACAAGATGAACAAGGTCACGCTGCACGCACCGATTCCGCGTCCGCGCAAAAACGTGTTCTGCGTCGGCTGGAACTATGTCGAACATTTCGAAGAAGGTGCCAAGGCGCGTCCGCATGTAACGGAACTGCCGAAACACCCGGCCTTTTTCACCAAGCAGCCGCTGTCGGTGAACAGCCCCTACGGTGAAGTGCCCTCGCACCCCGGCGTCACGGAAAAGCTCGACTGGGAAGTGGAAATGGCCGTGGTCATCGGCAAACCCGGCCGCAACATCAAGGAAACCGATGCGATGAAACACATCTTCGGCTACATGATCGCCAACGACGTGTCGGCGCGCGAAGTGCAGCGCAAGCACGGCCAGCAGTGGTTCAAGGGCAAGAGCCTTGACGGTCACTGCCCGATGGGCCCGTGGATCACCACCGCCGATGAAGTCAAAAACCCGCAGAACCTGCGCATCACCTGCCGCGTCAACGGCGTGACCAAGCAGGATTCGAACACCAGCTATATGTATTTCAAGATTCCGCGCCTGCTCGCTGAACTGTCGGCTGGCCTGACGCTGGAATCGGGCGACCTGTTCCTCACCGGCACCCCCGCCGGCGTGGGCCATGCGCGCAACCCGCCGGAATTCATGAAGGCCGGTGACATTCTGGAAACCGAAGTCGAAGGCCTGGGCCTGCTGCGCAACAAGATCGGCGCCAAGTAATGCGCCCGGCAAAAGCCTTTCCGCAATATGGCCGCTGCATTGAGTGCAGCGGCCCGCCGGCGTAGCATGGCCCTTCAAGCTTGGAGGAGCCCCATGGATACACTGCAAAAAAACAATATCACTGTCACCCCCACCGGCGCAGCACTCGGCGCCGATGTGACGGGTGTCGACCTGTCGAAGCCGTTGTCGTCGGAAACCTTCCGTCAGATCGAAGACGCCTGGCATACGCATCTGGTGCTGCGCTTCCGCGGCCAGAAACTCGATGACCCGGCACTGCTCGCCTTCGGAAAACTGTTTGGCGAACTGGATTCGGCGCCGATCCACGCCGGCAAGGATGTGGTCAATCCCTTCCCGCAGATCACCGTGATGTCGAACATCAAGGTCGACGGCAAACCCATCGGCAATCTCGGTCATTACGAAGCAGTGTGGCATACCGACATGTCATACAACGACATGGCACCCATCGGCAGCCTGCTCTATTCGCTGGAAGTGCCGCCTGCCGGTGGCAACACCGGCTTTTCCAATATGTACAAGGCCTGGGACACGCTGCCGGCCGCGCTGAAAAAACAGGCCCTCGGCCGCTTCTGTCGCCACGATTCCAGCCGCAACAGCGCCGGCGAGCTGCGCAAGGGATTTTCGGAAGTGACCGATCCGCGCGACGCACCGGGTGCCATGCACCCGCTGGTGCGCACGCATGAAAAAACCCACCGCAACTGCCTGTTCCTCGGCCGCCGCCAGAGCTCCTACATCATCGGCCTGCCGCTGGACGAAAGCGAAGACCTGCTCAATCAGTTATGGGCACACGCCACCAAGCCCGACTTCGAGTGGTATCAGGTGTGGAAAGTCGGCGATCTGGTAATGTGGGACAACCGCTGCGCGATGCATCGGCGTGATGCGCTTGACCCGGAGTCGAGTAGGCTGATGCACCGGACGCAGATCAAAGGGGGCAAGCCGTTCTTTGATCCGAAGTCGCTGGATCTGCGGGCTTGAACAACAAAGCCCTTATATAAAAAACGCCGGCT
>JAURHM010000090.1 GCA_030833315.1 Burkholderiales bacterium | reverse complement strand
TGACGGCTGCGTTGACAGGCCTCGGCCTGAAGCTGGTCGAGGCGGAAAAAAACCGGACGCCCGGCGAGGCCGCAGAGCGCGACGAGGCCGGTGAGCCCGAAAAATCAAGGATGGCGGAAGTTGAAGACGGGGCTGCAAAGGCGGGCGAATCCCCTATTTCTGACGAAATTGTGTTGATGGAGTTGGCGGTGCTGCCCGGGTCAGTTCTCGTTGACCGTTCCGCAAGCGACGTGCAGCTGCGCACCCACTACGGCATCAATCTCATCGCCGTTTCACGCCAGGGGCAGCGTTCCATGACGCGGTTGCGTTCAATGAATCTCGCTGCCGGCGATCTCCTTCTGATGCAGGGTGCTCCCGAGGCCATTCTTTATTTCGCGGCAAATGCGAATTGCGTGCCACTGGCCGAGCGCGAATTGCGAATTCCTGATGCTCGCAAGGCAGTCACCGCAAGCACCATCATGGTCCTGGCGGTTTCCGGTGCTGCATTCGGCCTGTTGCCCGCGGCAATTTCGTTTGCTGCTGGCGTGCTGGCATCCATGGCGTTGCGGACCGTTCACCCGCGTGCCGCTTACGAGGCTGTCGACTGGCCGGTGATCGTGTTGCTGGGTGCGCTGATTCCTGTGGCCGGGGTCATGGATTCGACTGGTGCCGCCAGCCTTATCGCGCGAGTGCTTCTCGAGCATCTTGCGGGAGGTAACGCGATCATCGGACTTGCACTGATTCTTGTGGTCACCATGACCCTTTCGGACTTGATGAACAATGCCGCGACTGCTGCGGTGATGTGTCCGGTTGCCATTGGCATCGCCAGCCAGAGCGGCGCCAGTGCTGATCCGTTTTTGATGGCGGTGGCAATCGGTGCTTCCTGCGCATTCTTGACGCCCATTGGGCACCAGAACAATACGCTGATACTGGGTCCCGGCGGATTCCGTTTCGGGGATTACTGGCCGCTGGGACTTCCGATCGAGATCTTGGTGGTCTTGGTCAGTCTGCCGATGCTGCTGATCGTCTGGCCGCTTTAATTGATCATGTGCGGAGAAAGGGGTTTGAGCCGATTTGCAATTTGTGTGGTGATTAGAGATGACGGGCGAATGCGATGAATCCTGATTTTCCAGATCCCCGCTATGTGGTGAACCCGGCTGCGCTTGCTGCGCGTCTTGGCGACATCACGCTGATCGACCTCCGTCCCGCCGAAGACTTCGCCGTCGGCCACATCGCCGGTAGCACCCACGTCGACATCTACGGCGTCAGCCTCAACGATTCCTCCGAGGCCCCGCTGAATGCTTTCCTCGCCATCTTCCGCGTGCTCTTCGGTTCGCGCGGGGTGCGCGCCGACCGGCCGGTGGTGATTTATGACCACGAGTCCGGAGAACGCGCGGCGCGGGCGGTGTGGTTGCTCGCCGTGCTCGGGCATCCGGATGTGCGCATCCTCGACGGCGGTACGCAGGCTTGGATTGCGGCAGGACATAAGCTGGTGCGCCTGACTGAAGCGCCGCCACCAATGGACCCGACCACTGCGCCGCCAACATCGCCACCGTTCCGAGGCCACCTGAACATGGATCTGCTGGCGACGCGATTTGACGTGCACAAGGCGATCAACAATCCCTCGTACGCGATTGTCGATGTGCGTCGCGATGCCGAGTATCGTGGCACTGAGAAACGCGCCCGCCGCGTCGGCACGATACCGGGCGCGGTGCATGTGTTCTGGCGCGAGCATCTCGATGCGAACGGTGCCTTCCGCAGGCAGGATGACATCCGTACCTTGTATGAATCGCGTGGCGTCACGCCGGACAAGATCGTGATTCCGGTGTGCCACGGCGGTTACCGTTCGGCGAGTACCTTTATTGCGCTGAAGTCGCTGGGTTATCCGGACGTGCGCAATTACGTGTCGGCCTGGGGCGAGTGGGGCAACCGCGACGATTCGCTGATCGTGATTCCGCCTGTTGTTTGAGGGTGTTGCGCCGGCCGGGCGCGATTATTTTTGCTGCAGACTCTGGTCAAATCGGTCCAGCGTATAGAGCAGCGCAACGACAGCAGCCGAGACCGGTGGTCCCGCCAGGGGATGCAGCAGACTGGCAAGCAGGGGTGCGACGAGGATCAGGTGGCGCAAGGCCCAGCTGTACATTATGCCGGCCCGGCTAACGTAGGCGAGGCCTATCGGCATCCAGCGTTGCCGCTCCGGAGAGCCGACCGGAAGCGAGCCGATGAAGCTGGCATGGCTGTAGTAACGGATCGACATTGCCGAAGCCACCAGCGACGAGAACAGCAGCGCGAGCAGCGCCAGCTCAATCAGCATTTTCGGGTTGAGCTGTGGCAGGCCGTTGGCGGCATGACCGAACGTCGCGTTCAGCGAGGGAGCAGCCAGCGTGACTGTTCCCATCAAGCCCAGTACTGTAGTTGAAGCCATCATCGTCGCCGACATCATGGAGTTGCGCAGCGCCTGTGCGGCGAGGATTTCCGAGTTCGTTTGGCGGGAGATGGCTTCGAACCATTGCTCGCGCAGGCGGGCATGCGCCGTCCGGGAGATGGCGGTGGGATTGCGCCGGCTCATGAAGAATTGCGTGACCTCATAAGTCAGCAGCATCAATACCGTGGTGGCAACGGGAAGCCAGACCGAAAGATTGGTCATCGAGAATTATCTCCTGTGCGTGCCGGACCACTTGCCAACCGACTTACCATTTTCCAGCAGTTCAAAAATCAACATGCCGGCCAACATTGCAGCGCCAAAAACCAGCGCCTTGGTTTCTCCCATGCCGATGGCGACCAGCGCAGGGCCCGGGCAGATCCCGGCGATGCCCCAGCCCGCACCGAATATCAGGCTCCCGGCGACGAGCCTGCGGTCAACCTTGCCTGCTTTCGGCAGTTGCATGTTGCCGCCGAGGAGGGACAGTGTGCGCCGGTAGGCAAAGAAAAAGGCGAACAGTCCGACAACGATCGCGCCGCCCATGACAAAAACAAGCGAGGGGTCCCAGGGACCGGCAAGGTCGAGGAAGCCCAGCACCTTGGCCGGGTTGGCCATCCCGGAGAGGATTAGGCCGAAACCGAAGAGCAGCCCGGAGAGCAGAGCGGTGAGCAGGGTCATGGTCGGGCCTCAGTTTGCGATCAGGTGACGCAGCACATAAACAGTAACGAAACCCGCGCCCATGAAGGCCGCGGTGGCTACAGCTGAGCGGGGGGACAGCCGGGACAGTCCGCACACGCCGTGTCCGCTGGTGCAGCCGGAGCCATAGCGGGTGCCGAGGCCGACCATCAGGCCGGCAAGAATCAGGCTGGTGTAATCCGCGTCAATTTTGATGCGGGGCAGGCTGAAGGGCAGCGCATAAAGTAACGGTGCACCGACCAGTCCTACGACAAACAAGGCGCGCCAGCCGCTATCACTCTTCGGAAGGTGCAGCAGGCCGCCGATGATGCCGCTAATGCCGGCAATCCGGCCGTTAAAGAGGGCCAGAATCGCCGCGGCGATACCTATCAGCAGGCCACCGGCCAGCGATGACCAAGGGGTGAAGCTGCTCCAGTCGATCAACATCAGCGTTTTTCCTGTTTCTGTTTTTTGACCGGCTTCTGTGGACAATAAATCCGGTGCAGGGTTTCCAGAATGTCCACCATCCGAGAATCGTGGATGGTGTAGTAGATATTCTTGCCGTCGCGTTCGGTGTCGACGACGCCGTCTCGGCGCAGCACGCCGAGTTGCTGAGACAGGGTCGGTTGATGAATATCGAGGGCGGATTCCAGTTCGCTGACGCAGCTCCTGCCCCTGGCGATCTGACACAGCAGCAGAAGGCGCTCGCGGTTGGCGAGTACTTTGAGTGCGCCCACGGCTTCCTGCGCCGCGCTGCGCAGCGCTCTCGGATCAATGTCTGGTTTTGTCATTTTTTGGGGCTTTAAAATATTAGTTGACTATAATATATCATAAAATATAATATTATCATACATATTAATAAGGGGGGCGGCAAACATGACTGCGCAAATCCAGGCGTTTTTTGACCCGAAAACCTCCACTGTGAGCTATGTGGTGGCGGATCTGGCGACTGCCCGCGCGGCAGTCATTGATCCGGTGCTGGACTTTGATTTCAAGTCGGGACGTACCACGACGGTGGCCGCGGACCGGATTCTGGATTTCATCCGGCAGCGCGGCCTGCAACTGGATTGGATTCTGGAAACCCACGCCCATGCCGATCACATCTCCGGCGCACGGCATATCCAGCAGCATGCGCACGGGCGCATCGCCATTGGTGCGCATATCCGCGACGTGCAAGCGGTGTTCAAGAAACTGTTCAATCTTGAACGAAGCTTCCTGCCGGACGGCAGTCAGTTTGATCATCTGTTCGAGGATGGCGAGGTATTTCACATCGGGGGCATCGAAGCAAAAGCGCTGTTGGTGTCCGGGCACACGCCGGCCGACATGGCCTATCAGATCGGCGATGCCGTGTTTGTCGGCGATACCCTGTTCATGCCCGATGTCGGCACGGCGCGTGCGGATTTTCCCGGCGGTGATGCACGTCAGTTATTTCGGTCGATTCGCCGCCTTCTCGAATTGCCGTCACATACCGAAATCTACGTTTGTCACGACTACCCGCCGGCAACGCGGGAAGTGAGGTGGAGTACGACCGTTGGTGAGCAGCGCGCAGCCAACATCCACGTGCATGATGGCATCGGTGAGGACGACTTTGTCCGCATGCGGCAGGCGCGCGACGCGACGCTGCAGGTGCCAACTTTGATTCTGCCGTCGATTCAGGTGAACGTGCGCGGCGGTCTGCTGCCGCCGCCCGATGAAAACGGGGTTTCCTATCTGCGCATTCCGATCAATGCACTGTGATGTAGGGAATATAAATTTCATCTTTCAGTCATAAGGTTATGGCACGTTAAGGTTTGATGTCCCGCAGGCCTGGTCCAACGTAATCCGTTGGGAAGCATTCATCGTTTGTATTGGGCATCATCGCGCTGCTGCTTGCGCCGTGGGTGATGCTGATTCTGTCAGCCCAGGGTTTTGTGAGCGGTTTCATCGGTCATCACCGCTGCCCGGCACATCTGTTGTGGAAAAAATCGCCGAGGCGATATGCTGGGGCGGCAAGAAGGAAAACGCCTGCACCAAGGAGTTCGCCAGCAAGATCCTGTTCCTCGCCAGCGCGGTGTCGATGGTCCTCTATTTTTCCGGCAGCGGCCTTTGGGTCCTGCCCTGCGCGGCGCTGATTGTGTTCTCGGCGATGGAATGGGGCTGTCCTGCTGTGCTTACGGCTTCTGGTACCAGCATTTCCCGCCGAAGATGCGATAAGGGCATGGGGCTGGGCACGTATAGTCCGTATTATGATAGAGAGCTGACACTGCTGCGGCCGGCGCGCCTATAATCAGAACTTCACGGTTTCACACAGAGAGCACCATGCCGCAGATCACCGCTTACGAAGACGCCAAGGCGACCCGCAAGGAACGCCAGGTTCCGACCGGGACCGCATGGCGGACCAATTTCATTGATCCCGATCCGCAGAATCCGGCGACGCCGCAAGCCTTCCTGGTTGAAGGCACGCCCGGCCGCGTGATCAAGCCGCATTTCCATGACTACGACCAGTATCAGGTCATCGTCAGTGGCGACGGACTGATGGGTAAACATCAGCTGACGGTCAACGCCGTGCATTACTCGCGCGCCCACACGCCTTATGGCCCGATCCTGTTCGGCGAAGGCATGGGTTTCCTGACGCTTCGCGCGGTTAAGGACGGCGGTGCGCAGTATCTGGATGATCCGGAAAAACGCGCCAAGCTGGATGCCGTCAACAACCGTCATCCTTTCCAGGTCACCGAGGCGCCGAAGTTTGAAGCCGTCACTTCGGGCGCGGCATTGCATGCCTTCAGCGAGATTCAGGACGAGCAGGGCCTGTCGAGTTTCTCGATGAGCGTGGCGCCGAATGCCAGGGCGATGGCGCCGGACCCTTCGGACAGCAATGGCCAGTACCTGATCGTGGTGCGCGGCAGCCTGTTGTATCAGGGCAAGGAATACAAGTCACTGACCGTGGCTTTTGTGAAACCGGAAGAAGGCCGTCTCGAGCTGACCGCCGGGTCCGAAGGTCTGGATGTGCTGGTGCTGAATTTCCCGCGCAGCG
>JAURHM010000096.1 GCA_030833315.1 Burkholderiales bacterium | reverse complement strand
CTGCTGAAAAAGGCGGGCAAGGCATGAGCAAGCAAATCCTCAAGGACCCGAAATTCGAATCCGGCCTGCTGGTGGTCGGCAAGGATGTGCCGCGCGCCGACGCGCTGCCGAAAGTCACCGGCGCCGCGCAATATGTGGCCGACATGCACCTGCCGGGCATGCTCCATGCGGCAGTGCTGCGCAGTCCGCACGCCAACGCCAAAATCCTCTCCATCGACACCAGTGCCGCGCGCGCGATGCCCGGCGTCAAGGCCGTGATCACCGGAGAGGACACTGCCAAACGCAAATGGGGCGCCTTCCGCCCCGATCTCTATCCGCTGGCCATTGGCCGCGTGCGCTACGTCGGCGATGAGGTCGCTGCCGTCGCAGCGACCGACCCGGAAACCGCCCGCGCCGCCATCGACAAGATCGTTATTCAATACGAACCGCTGCCCGCAGTGTTTTCTCTCGATGAAGCGATGGCACCGGGTGCGCCGCTGGTACACGATGATGCTGCCGGCAACATCGCCCATGAATTCGCCTTTGAACGCGGCGATGTCGATGCCGGCTTCAAGGCTTCGGATGTCGTCGTCGAAGGCACCTGGGATTCAGTGCGCCAGTGGCATTCATCGCTGGAGACCATCGGCTGCGTCGCACAGTGGAACAGCAACCGCGTCACCATGTGGTGCAACACGCAGACTCCCTTCCTCGCCCGCGGCCGCTACTCGGTCGCGCTGGGCGTGCCGGAAGCGCAGGTGCGCGTGATCCAGACCGAAGTCGGCGGCGGCTTCGGCGGCAAATCCGGTGACGACAACTGTTCAGTCATCGCAGCCATCCTCGCCCGCAAGTCCGGACGTGCGGTCAAATTGATCCACACCAGGGAAGAAGAATTCCTCGCCAGCCATCCGCGCATGCCGATGCGCTACTGGGTACGCCTGGGTTTCTCCAAGGCCGGCAAGGTACTGGCCAAGGAAATCCGCATGTGGGCCGACAACGGCGCCTACACCGGCAAATCGCAGGCGATTCTCGGCGCGGCCACCGTACGCCACGATGCACTGTACAAATATCCGAATGCGCGCGCCAAGTCGACGCTGCTCTATACCAATCTGGTGCCGACCGGCGCCTTCCGCGGCTTCGGTAACCCCTCCGCTGACTGGGCGGTGGAACAGGCCTGGGACCTCGCCGCCGAAAAACTCGGCATCGACGTTGTGGATTTACTGCGCCTGAACGCGGTGGTGGAAGGTGACGTCTCGCCGCACAACCACAAGATCACCAGCGGTGAACTCCGGCAATGCATCGACAAGGCCGCAGACCTTATCCAGTGGAAGCAGAAACGCAAGAACAAGAAGGACGGCCACGGCCTCGGCATGGGCTGCAGCATCCACGTCAACGGTCGCCGCAGCTTCGGCGACTGGGACGGCAGTTCGGCCATCGTGCGCATCAATGAAGACGGCCGAGCCACAAT
This sequence comes from Burkholderiales bacterium, assembly GCA_030833315.1. Taxonomy (GTDB): domain Bacteria; phylum Pseudomonadota; class Gammaproteobacteria; order Burkholderiales; family SG8-41. The sequence goes on along the minus strand of JAURHM010000096.1, from coordinate 2,475 downwards.
CATCACCGGCGAAGGCGAAATCGGCCAGGGCACCTACACCGTGCTCAAACAGATCGCCGCCGAGGAACTGGGACTGCCCTACGATGATGTCGACATCACCCGCCCTGACACCGATGTGCATCCGCACTCACTGGGTGCGCTGGCCAGCCGCGTCACCTATGTCGCCGGCAACGCGGTCAAACGCGCCGCGGCGGAAGCGCACAAGCAGCTGATGGCCGCTGCATCCGAGCAGTTCAAGAAACCGGTCGATGAACTGACCATCATCAACGGCCAGATCGGCCCGAAGAACGGCGCTGAATCCGAATACAAACCGGTCAGCGCCGTAGTCCGCGCCAATATCTACAAGCGCGGCGGCGAAGCCATCGTCGGCGTGGGCAACTGGGATAATCCTTCCGATTTTCCGGACCACAGCCGTTTCGGCAATGAATCCGGTGCTTATAATTTCGCTGCGCAGGCGGTCGAAGTCGATGTCGACCGCGGCACCGGTCAGGTGCATCTGAAAGAAATCTCCGCCGTCGTCGACTGCGGCACGGTGATCCATCCGACCGCAGCCCAGGGTCAGGTGGAAGGCGCGGTTGTACAGGGCATCGGCCTGGCAATGATCGAATACTTCGACTGGCATCAGGGCACGCCCACCGATCCGCAGTACATCGACTACCCGCTGCCCTCGGCCGATTTCGTTCCGAAGATGCATGTCGGTTTCGCCGACTCCTATGAACCCTCCGGCCCCTTCGGCGCCAAAGGCCTCGGTGAGATCGGTCTCGATGCGATTCCGGCGGCGATCGCCAACGCCATTGCCGACGCGGTCGGCGTGCGCATCCATACACTGCCGATCACCGCGGAAAAAATCCACCGCGCGCTGCATCCCGAACTGTATGCCGATGAACAGATAACACCGGCGCAGCCCCCCAAGGGTGGCGTATGGTCGCGGCTGGTCACCGGCAAACCGTCGGGCACAAGACCGTTCAAACCGGAACTGCTGCAGCCGAAGAGCCTTGATGAAGCCGTCAAACTCTACGCCGAAGGCGACACCGCCATCGTCTCCGGCGGCATGTCACACGCCATCCGCCGCGAGCGTACCGGTTATCCTCAGGCCAAACGTCTGATGGTCGTCAGCCGCATCCCAGAGCTTCTGGAAATAAACAATAAAAACAATGGCTTGCAAATCGGCTCCGCCGTGAACCAGCAAACGCTGATTGAAAGGCCGGCACTGCGCGAGCGCTGGGCCGTGCTCGCCGAGTCGCTCGATGCGGCCGGCCACACCCGCGTGCGCGGCATGACCACGGTCGGCGGCAGCGTCGGTCCGCTGATCGGCGGCTTCGACATGCCGGTGGCGCTGGTTGCACTGAACGCAAACGTGGTCACAGCGTCAGCAGCCGGACGCAAGACCTATGCCCTGACCGAGGCCTTCGACAAACGCTTCGCCAGGGACGAGATGCTGATCGCGGTGGAAATCGATGCCCTGCCCGCGCGCAGCGGTTCGGCCTTCCACAAATTCCTGCCGCGCGGCGTCATGGAAACACCGACGGCAAACGCTGCGGCGGTTGTGACGCTCGATGCATCCGGAAAGTGCATCGCGGCTCGGCTGGTCGTCGGCGCGGTGAGCTGGAAGCCGCTGGTCGCCGACCTGTCTGCGCTGATTGGCAAAAGCTTCGATGAAGCTGCCATCCGCACGGCCGTCAAACCGCTGCGCGAGCTTGCGCAGCCGATAGCCAATGTCCGCGGCTCGGCACTATACAAACGCAATATGGCGGTCGAAATCGGCGCGCGCACACTGATCCGCGCCTGGCAGCGCGCTGCGCAACAGAAATAAACGCTTTTCAATCAAGGAACGACTGCAATGAATGCAAGCTTCAAGACCTCCGACGGCTGCGAAATCGCCTACACACTGCACAATGGCGCTGGTACCAATGCACCCCGCGTGGCGCTGGTGCACTCACTCGCGCTGGATCGCAGCATCTGGGATGACGTCGCCAAGGAACTGTCGCGCGACTGTCAGGTGCTGACCTGGGACTGCCGCGGCCACGGCAAATCCGGCCAGCCGCTGACCACATACACGCCGCAGCTGTTCGCACGCGATCTCGCCGAACTGATGGACCACGTGAACTGGCCCTCCGCAGTCGTTGGCGGCTGCTCGATGGGCGGCATGGTGGCGCAGGCCTTTGCGATTGAATATCCAAAACGCACGACCGGCCTCGTGCTGATCGACACCACCGCCTGGTACGGCGCGGATGCGCCCAAGGTCTGGCGTGAACGCGGCGCCACCGGCAAGGAAAAAGGCATGGGCGCGCTGGTGGAGTTCCAGACCGGCCGCTGGTTCGGCGACGCTTTCCGCGCCAACCAGAAAGCCACCATCGATCGCCTGGTCAAGGTCTTCCTCGACAACAACGTCGACTGTTATGTGAAGACCTGCGAAATGCTCGGTGACGGCGATCTGCGCGCCGGACTCGCCACGATCAAGGTGCCGACTGCGGT
>JAURHM010000025.1 GCA_030833315.1 Burkholderiales bacterium | reverse complement strand
TCGCCCAGCAAGACATCGATTTGCCTGAGCTTTACGACCGCCTGCTCCGGGCCATGCTTCTTGTTCGCCATTCGTAGACTCCTTCTTCCAAGTTGAAAAATACAACATTCAACCTGGCACAGAAAAAGCCAGTCAGGTCAGTTTGGCTGCAACCGGGGGGGCAACGATGTGTCCCTGCGAGGGCTGGACCTGGGACTTGTATTGGGCGCACGCGGAAAACAGCACGGCAGTGCATGCTATCGCAGCCGGAAGAGCGGCTCTGGGCAGACGGGTGCCGGTTGCTGTGGTGGACGGTCGGCGTGTGGGCTGCCGTTCGGACATTTTTTGCATACCCCCTGGCTGCACGGGTGATTTTACGTGTCGTGACGGGTATTTACCGCCGTCATGACGGTTTATTGCTCGCGACCTCGGTTCTGATCCCCTGCACCGTGCGTAGTAGGGGCCGGTATGCCTTCATTCTGGCCGGTAATTGTGCCATTGCCTCACGCGCGGCTCGCTGGCTGTCAAAACTACCCCAAGTCATGGTCAGAGCAGGCTCACCTTTTGCGAGAGTACGATACACAAAAACATTATTTATTTCAATGATATTTGCGATAAATCTGAGATGTTGGTTCAGCTGTTGTTCGTCGCGTGTGCCGAGCAGTTGGATGGTGTAAGTCTGAGGGGGGGATGCGCTCAGCCAGGCCGTCGTTGCGGTGAGTCTTTCCTGCAACAGTTTTGCCGACGCCAGTGCACTGACCGCAGTTGCCGGTTTGGCGGTTTCTGCCAAGGGATCTGGCGCCGGCTGCGGGGATGCGCTTGCGGCGGGAAGGGCGGGTGATGTGGTTTCCGGTGCGCGCTCGACCGCAGCGCCGGATTTTGATGAATCAGTATAAGTATTTGTTTTATTTGATAAAATTTCTGATCCCGGCGCGGGGTTCGTGGCTGCCGGGGCTGTTGAGGGTGCTGCAGTTGCTGCAGGCGTGGCAACCGGGGCTTGCCGGATACCGCCGAGCAGCGCAAACAGCGCTGCCCCGGCCGCCATGCCGACAATCAGGAGTCCGCTCCCCAAAATCCAGGGTGAGCGGGACTTGGGTTCTTGCCGATATTGCGGGTGTGCAAATTCACTGTCGCGGATCGCGGCATCAACGTGTTTCTGGCGCAGCGTATGGGTGTTTTCGGCAAAAGCCGCCAGCAGCGCCTTGTCGGCGATCAGGTTGATGCGGCGGGTCAGGCCGCCGGAAACACGCGTAATTTCGCGGATGATGGCGTCGCTGAACAGATCCGGTCCGCGATAACCGGCGGTGCGCAGCCGGAACATCAGGTATTCGCGCGTTTCCGGGCCGGTCAGCGGCTCCAGCCGGAAGCTATGGGTGATGCGTTCCTTCAACTGGCGGATCTGGTTCTGGCACAGGTTTTCGTCGAGTTCGGGTTGGCCAAAGAGCACGATCTGCAGCAGCTTGTCGGATTTGGTTTCCAGATTCGACAGCAGGCGGATTTCCTCAAGCGTCGCAATCGGCATGCCCTGCGATTCTTCTATGAACAGCACCACGCGTTTGCCTTCGGCGTGCCGTTTCAGCAGGTAATCCTGGATTGCATGCATCACGGCGAGACGGCTTTCGTCGCGCGTGATCTGCAGTTGCAGCTCAAAGGCGATGGCGTGGAGAATTTCCTCGGGGGAAACGCTGGGATTCGCCAGATAAACGGTTTCGACACTCTCCGCCAGCCGCGCCTGCAGCATGCTGCACAACATGGTCTTGCCACTGCCGACTTCGCCGGTGACCTTGACGATACCCTCACCCTGGCTGATCGCGTAAATCAATGCTTCAAGGATCGGGCCGCGATTACCGCCCCCGAAAAAGAAGTCGGTGTTCGGGGTGATCTTGAAGGGCGGCTGGGCCAGACCGAAATGCTCGTAATACATTATTTGTCCTCGCCCGCATCGCTGCGGGTTTGCATGCGGCTGTACAGGGTCGTGCGTTGGACGCCGAGCCGTTTTGCGGCCTGCGACAGGTTGCCGTAGGTCATTGCCAGCGCCGCTTCGATGAAACCGCGCTCCAAGCGTTTGAGGACTTCATCCAGCTTGAAGTCCGGATCGGCTTCGATCTGACGGCGCGCGGCGTCGAGCAGCACGCTTTCTTCCCACATCTCGGCGAGCCCAGCCGGTGCCTGCACTTCGCGGTCGAACTCGGACTGCAGCAGCAGCGGCGTAATTTCAGTGCCGGCATATTTGGTGCAAAGCCGGATCACCACATTGCGCAGTTCGCGAACATTGCCGGGGAAGGGGTAGTCACGCCACATGCGCAGCGCGTCCTTGCTGAGTTCGACCGGCTGCGCGCCGATCTGCTTCGCATAGAACGCGCGGAAATGATCAAACAGCAGCTGTTTGTCATCGCCGAGTTCGCGCAGTGACGGCACGCCGATGGTGAACACCGAAAGCCGGTGATAAAGGTCGGCGCGGAAACGGTTGTGACGGACTTCGCTGCGCAGGTCACGGTTAGTCGCGGTGATGATGCGTGCGTTGGATACCCTGTTCTGTGTTTCGCCGACACGCTGGAATTCGCCGTTTTCGAGTACTCGCAGCAGCTTGGCCTGCAATTCCAGCGGCAGTTCGCCGATTTCGTCGAGGAACAGTGTTGAGTCGACGGCGTCCTCGAAATAGCCGGCGCGTGCGGTCACCGCGCCGGTGAACGCGCCCTTGGCGTAACCGAACAGCGTGGGTTCGACCAGCGTCGGCGAAATCGCCGCACAGTTGAGTGCGAGGAAAGGTTTGCCGGCGCGCCGGCTTTGTTTGTGCAGTGCCTGTGCGACCAGTTCCTTGCCGCTGCCGGACTCGCCTTCAATTAGTACCGGGAACGGTGCGTCGGCGAATTGCGTGAGCTGTTCGCGCAGTTTTTTCATCGGCGGGCTGTTGCCGATCAGGCCTGAGGCATCGCTGCCGGTTTCCGCGGATGTGACTTCCAGTGCCTGGCGCAGCAAAGCCTTGATCTGCGCCGGGTCGGCCGGCTTGGACACAAAATCGATGGCGCCCAGCGTTCGCGCGTGGCGCGCGTTGGATTCATCGTTCTGCCCGGAAAGCACGATGATCTTGATCGTCGGTGCGATTGCGATCAATTCGGCGATCAGCTGGAAACCCTCGTCGGGGCGATGCGGTTTCGGCGGCAGACCGAGGTCAATCAGCGCCAGTGCCGGCGGCGTGTCGCGCTGGCGCAACAGCGTCTTGGCATGCGGGCGCGATTCCGCAGTGCTGACCTTAAAGTCGCTGCTCAGCACATAGCTCAGCGTGTCGGCGATGACCGGATCGTCATCAACGATCAGCAGTTCCGGTTTTCCGGTTTCTGTCACGTTTGAATCTTCGTATATAAGTGGCTGAAACAAAAGGCATTGTGCCAGATCGCCACGCTGGCGTGGCATCGACCTGACCTGTTTTGTGCCGGTTCAATGCCCGGCGATGCACGCCAGGTAGGCGTGTTCAAGGTCGGGTGCATCATGCTGCCGGATGAAATCGGCGGGTGTTCCTGCAAAAAGCAGCTGACCACGGTGGATGACCGCCATGCGGCTGCACATTTCTTCGACGTCATGCAGCGCATGGGTTGTCATGACTACCGTTCGCCCGCCTGCATGCTGGGCCTTGAGTTCGCGCTTGAGCAGGGCGCGCGCTTTCGGATCGAGGCCGCTGGTCGGCTCATCGAGAATGTACATGTCCTTGCCGGACAGCAGGCAGGCAGCCAGCCCCAGCTTCTGCGTCATGCCTTTGGAATAGGCACGTACCGGTTTGTCGAGTGAGCCGGCCTCCAGTTCCAGCGATTCAAGCATGCTCCGAGCTGCGGCTTCATCGTAGGCGCGGCGGTGCAGTTCGGCGTTGTAACGCAGGAAGTCCCGTCCCGTAAGGAAATGGGGCGGTGTGAAGCGCTCCGGGAGGTAGGCGATGCGGCTGCGCGCCGCTGTCTGGCGGTGTCGCGTGCCGAAGATTTCAATGCTGCCGCTGGCGGTGTCGCAGAAATCCAGGGCGCATTTGATCAGCGTGGTTTTGCCGGCGCCGTTTTCGCCGACCAGTCCGAAAAACTCGCCGGCGGCGATTTCGAGCGAAAGATCGGTGAGCGCCGCAGCGCTGGCATAGGATTTTGCGAGCTGTCGGATGCGCAGGGCGGGAACGGACATGCGGCGTAACTTAGCGTAAAGCACCCCGGGGGTAAACACCGCCGGGCCGCCGATGCCGGGCGGGGGGGTGCAATTAAATCATGGGGCTGGAGCGCTGCCGGCCGCGGAAACACCCTGACCGGCCTTTGGTCGCACTGCCAATCTCGGCTAGAATCGCTTCCTTTGTTTCCGGCAGCGACATCCGCCCCAGTGGCCTCCGAACCCCTCATCGAAATCAAGGACGTCAACTTCGCGTACGCGAAGCGTCCGATATTGACGGGCATCAACATGTCGATCCCGCGCGGCAAGGTCGTCGCGCTGATGGGCATCAGCGGTTCCGGCAAGACCACGTTGCTGCGGCTGATGGGCGGGGTGATGAAGCCGACCACGGGCGAAGTTTGGATCAACGGCGAATGCACCAGCAGGCTGGATACGCAGGGCATTTACCGCATGCGCCGGCGCATGGGCATGCTGTTCCAGTTCGGCGCGCTGTTCACCGACCTGTCGGTATACGATAACGTGGCCTTCCAGATGCGCGAGCACACCGGTCTGCCGGAGAGCATGATCCGCGATCTGGTTATGATGAAGCTGCATGCCGTCGGACTGCGCGGCGCGCACAAGCTGATGCCGGCGGAACTGTCGGGCGGCATGGCGCGGCGGGTGGCGCTGGCACGGGCGATTGCGCTGGATCCGATGATCATGATGTATGACGAGCCGTTTACCGGACTGGATCCGATTTCGCTGGGTGTGATTGCCAACCTGGTGCGTGAACTGAACGATACGCTGGGCACGACTTCGCTGGTGGTGACGCACGACGTGCAGGAGGCGCTGGATGTGGTGGATTATGTGTATTACCTGTCGGACGGGAAAATGATGGCGCATGGCACGCCGGAAGAGATGCGCGCTAACAAGGACCCGCTGGTCTACCAGTTCGTGCATGGCGAGGCCGAAGGGCCGGTCGCCTACCAGTATCCGAGCAAGGACTTCTCGGATGACTTGAGGCTGGGGGGGCTTCGTGCCGCATAGAACACTGCCTTCGATCCGTCGCATCGGTGCCAATGCCATCGATGTGGTACTGCGCCTCGGCTTCGCAGCGCGCTTCATCGGGTTGACGCTGGCGCATTCGGGTACCAGTTTTGCGCGGCCGCGGCTGATCATCCGCGAGCTGTATTACACCGGCGTGTTGTCGCTGATCATCATTCTGGTGTCCGGACTGTTCGTCGGCATGGTGCTCGGCCTGCAGGGTTATCAGACGCTGACCACCTACGGTTCGGAATCGGCGCTGGGCGTGCTGGTTGCGCTGTCGCTGGTGCGTGAACTGGGTCCTGTGGTGTCGGCGCTGCTGTTTGCCAGTCGCGCCGGTTCTGCGATGACCGCCGAGATCGGCCTGATGAAAGCGACCGAGCAGCTGTCGGCGATGGAAATGATGGCCGTGGATCCGATTGCGCGCGTGGTGGCGCCACGGTTTTGGGCCGGCGTGATCTCGATGCCGCTGCTGGCAGCGATGTTCAGCGCAATGGGCATTTTCGGCGGCTATGTGATCGGCGTGGTGCTGATCGGCGTCGATGAAGGTTCATTTTGGTCGCAGATGCAGGGCGCCGTCGATGTCCGTGAAGACATCGTCAACGGCGTCATCAAGAGTTTCGTGTTCGGGGTGGCGGTGACCTGGATCGCGCTGTTTGAAGGCTATGACGCGCCGCCGACCGCCGAGGGCGTTTCGGGTGCGACAACGCGCACCGTGGTAACTTCATCATTGGCAATTCTGGGTCTGGACTTCATCCTGACCTCATTCATGTTCAGGGGTATGTAATGGGACGTTCAATGCTGGATCTGTGGGTAGGCATCTTCGTCGTCGCCGGCATGGCGGCGCTGGTGATCCTCGCGTTCAAGGTCGGCAACATGTCGAGCATGGGCAGCAGCGAGACCTACGAAATTTCCGCCAATTTCGACAACATTGGCGGTCTGAAGCCGCGCGCGCCGATCAAAAGCGCTGGCGTGGTTGTCGGCCGCGTGACTTCGATCGAGTTCAACAACGAGCGTTTCACCGCCAAGGTGAAAATGGCTGTTGAAAAGAACTTCAAGTTTCCGAAAGACACCACGGCGTCGATCCTGACCTCGGGCCTGCTCGGCGAGCAGTACATCGGGCTGGAGGGCGGCGGTGACGACCAGATGCTCAAGGCCGGTGACAGCATCCGCCTGACGCAGTCGGCGGTGGTGCTGGAAAAACTGATCAGCCAGTTCCTGTTCGATAAGGCCGCCGAGGGCGGCGACGCCAAGAAGAAATAAATCCGCATATTCCGCGCAGAGATATCGTCATGAATAAGCCATTGTTTTCATTATTTTTTTCCATGACCCTGCTGTTGCTGCCGGTGACCGCCAGCGCCGCAGCGAGCACCACGGCGCCCGATGTGCTGGCACGCAATGTCACCGACGAGGTCGTGCAAATCCTGCGTACCGACAAGGATCTGCAGGCCGGCAGCCAGAAAAAGGCGCGCGACCTGATCGAAACCAGAATCGCGCCGCATTTCAATTTCACCAGCATGACCAAACTCGCGCTGGGCAAAAACTGGGCTTCGGCTACGCCCGAGCAGCGCAAGGCGCTGACAGCGGAATTCCGCGCCCTGCTGGTGCAGACCTATACGGCGTCGATCACGTTGTTCAAGGACCAGAAAATCGAATACCGCCCGCTGAAAGTTGCGCCGGAAGACAATGATGTCCTGGTGCGTTCGCTGGTGAAATCCTCCAGCGGCGGCGAACCAGTGCAGGTTGATTACGGCATGGAAAAGACCGATGAAGGCTGGAAGGTCTACAACGTCAAGATCGGCGGCATCAGCCTGGTTGAAAACTACCGCGGCACATTCAACACCGAGATCCAGAAAAGCGGCGTCGATGGACTGATCAAGACCCTGCGCGAGAAAAACCGCGCGCTGGTGGCGCAAACCAAATAACCGGCCGCCATGATTGAGTGTAACGACGGGCGCTGCACGCTGAAGGGCGCCGTGAACATCGAAAGCGCACTGACCCTGCGTGAAGAGGGCTTGCGCCTGTTTACTGCGGCCGATGTGACGCTGGATCTGTCCGGGGTCAGCGAGGTCGATTCGACCGCACTCAGCCTGCTGTTCGAATGGCGGCGCGCGGCACTCGCCGCGAAACGCAGCATCCGCTACGTCAACTTGCCTGAAAATCTCACCAGCCTGGCCCGGCTCTACGGCGTCACGGAACTGGTGGCCGCCGAGTAACGGCCGGCACCCGCCGACCGTCTGCTGTGCATCCGGCGATGACCCATGCCATCGAAATTATTGATGTCACCAAGCGTTATGGTGATCTGCAGGCGCTGGCCGGCGTCAGTCTGAGCGTCGAACCCGGCGAATTCTTCGGACTGCTCGGCCCCAACGGCGCCGGCAAAACCACATTGATCAGCATCCTCGCCGGCCTGAGCCGAGCGAGCAGCGGCATTGCCCGCATCATGGGTCACGACGTCAGCGCCGGATATCGCGACGCGCGCAGTGCATTGGGCGTGGTGCCGCAGGAACTGGTGTTTGATCCCTTTTTTACGGTGCGTGAAACGCTGACCTTCCAGTCCGGTTACTTCGGTCTGCGCGACAATGGCGCGTGGATCGATGAGGTGCTGGAGAATCTCGACCTCACCGCCAAGGCCGATACCAATATGCGTGCGCTGTCCGGCGGCATGAAGCGCCGCGTGCTTGTCGCGCAGGCGCTGGTGCACAAGCCGCCGGTGATCGTGCTCGACGAACCCACTGCCGGCGTTGACGTCGAACTGCGCCAGGCCTTGTGGCGCTTCATCCGCCGGCTCAACCGCGACGGCCATACCATTGTGCTGACTACGCATTACCTCGAGGAAGCCGAAGCGTTGTGCGGTCGCATCGCCATGCTCAAGCAGGGCCGTGTGGTCGCGCTGGACCGTACCGAAAATCTGCTGCAGCTGCACAGCGGCTGCCAGATTGTTCTGCGCCTGGATGGTGCGCTGCCGGGCGCGCTCGAAGCGAAAGTGGCCGAGCGGCGCGAGGATGAATCGTTGAAACTGTCTTTGCCCGATCATGCGGCGATCGAAGGCGTGCTGGCGGCGTTGCGCGAAGCGCGGGTTGCGGTGCTGGAAATGGAAATCCTCCAGCCCGACCTTGAAGATGTGTTTGTGCAGATCATGCAGCGGTCATGACGGATAAGGGATCAAAAACAACCATGACCGGTTTCCAGACCCTGTTTTACAAAGAGTGGCTGCGCTTCTGGAAAGTCAGCGTGCAGACCGTGCTGGCGCCGGTGCTGACTGCGCTGCTGTATCTGCTGGTGTTCGGCCATGCGCTGAGCGGCCGCGTCGAAGTGTTTCCCGGTGTGGAATACACCAGCTTCCTGATCCCCGGTCTGGCGATGATGTCGGTGCTGCAGAATTCCTTCGCCAACGGGTCATCCAGCCTGATGCAATCCAAGATGACCGGCAATATCGTTTTCATCCTGTTGCCCCCGCTTTCTCACCGCGAATTTTTTGCAGCCTACCTGTTGGCTGCGGTCGGTCGCGGCGTGGTGGTCGGCAGTGGTGTGCTGCTGGCGACGCTGTGGTTTGTCGATTTGCCGATGGCGCATCCGCTGTGGATATTACTGTTCGGTGTGGCCGGCAGCGCGGTGATGGGGACGTTGGGCATTGTCGCCGGCATCCAGTCCGACAAGATCGACCAGCTCGCCGCGTTTACCAACTTCATCATCCTGCCGCTGACTTTCCTGTCGGGGGTGTTTTACTCGATCCGTTCGCTGTCACCGTTCTGGCAGGCGGTGTCGCATTTTAATCCCGTGTTCTACATGATCGACGGATTTCGCTATGGCTTTTTCGGCGTTGCGGATACCTCGCCCTGGCTCAGCCTGACGATTGTCGGCGGCAGCTTTGCCGCCTTATCATGGCTGACCCTTACGCTGCTGCGCAGCGGTTACAAACTGCGAACCTGATTGGATAACTCAGTATGGTCACACCCGAAAGCATCAAACAATCCATCCTTACCGGACTCGACTGCAGCCATGTTGAGGTTGCCGGCGACGGCCACCACTGGGAAGCGGTGATTGTCAGCGAGGCCTTCCGCGGCAAAAACAAGGTGCAGCAGCACCAGCTGGTATACAAGGCGCTGGGTGACCGCATGCGCGAGGAGATCCACGCGCTGTCAATGAAGACACTCACGCCCGACCAGTGGCAGGGCTGAGCCGGCATGGACAAACTGGTTATTGAAGGCGGCATCGCGCTGAAAGGCGATGTAGCGATATCCGGTGCCAAGAATGCGGCGCTGCCGATACTCACCGCAGCACTGCTGACCGACGAACCGCTGCATGTCGACAACGTGCCGCATCTGCGCGACGTGTCGACGATGCTCAATCTGCTGATGCAGATGGGCGTGACCACCATGCTCGACGAGAAAGGCGGCGTCGAACTGCGCGCCGCGAAAATCACCGCGCCGGTGGCGCCGTACGAACTGGTTAAGACCATGCGCGCTTCCGTTCTGGTGCTGGGTCCGCTGGTGGCGCGTCTGGGCGAAGCGCGCGTTTCGCTGCCCGGCGGCTGCGCGATCGGCCTGCGCCCGGTCGACCAGCATCTGAAGGGTTTGCAGGCGATGGGCGCGACCATCGAGATGGCTCAGGGGTACATGATTGCCCGCGCCAGCCGCCTGAAGGGTGCACGCATCTGCATGGACATCGTCACCGTCACCGGTACCGAAAACCTGATGATGGCGGCTGCCCTGGCTGACGGCACGACGGTGATCGAGAACGCGGCCCGCGAACCGGAAATTCTCGACCTCGCCGCCTGCCTGACGGCGATGGGCGCCAAAATCAGCGGCGCCGGCACCGACGTGATTACCATCGAAGGCGTTGAGCGCCTGCACGGTACACGCCATTCGGTGATGCCTGACCGTATTGAAACCGGAACCTTCCTGGTTGCCGCCGCAGTAACCGGCGGTGATGTGCGCTTGACCGGCACGCGGCCGAAAACGCTCGACGCGGTGCTCGACAAATTGCGCGAGGCCGGCGTCAACATCGAAACCGGCGAGGACTGGATTCATGTCAAAGCCAATGGCGCGCTGAAGGCGGTCAATCTCCGCACTGCCCCCTATCCGGCCTTCCCGACGGACATGCAGGCGCAGTTCATGGCGCTGAACTGCGTGGCGCAGGGTACTGCACGCGTGGTCGAAACCATTTTCGAAAACCGCTTCATGCATGTGCAGGAAATGCAGCGGCTGGGCGCCGATATCGCCGTCGAAGGCAATGCTGCGGTGATCAAGGGCGTGCCGGCATTGAACGGCGCCACCGTGATGGCTACCGATCTGCGTGCTTCGGCGAGTCTGGTGATTTGCGGACTGGTGGCGCGCGGCACGACCACTGTGGAGCGTATTTACCACCTCGACCGCGGTTACGAGCGCATCGAAGAGAAGCTGTCGCGGCTGGGCGCACGCATTCGTCGCGAGCGTTGAGGCGCTACGCCGGACTGCAGTTAGGGAAAACGGTTACGTCGACAGTTCGAGGTCGGTGGCGTAGGAATTCTGCGGGTAGTGGAAGGGCACCGGACCGTCGGGCAGGCCGCGGATAAACTGCTTCACGAAGGGATCGCTCGAGTTTTTCACTTCTTCTGTCGTGCCCTGTGCGACGACGGCGCCGTCGGCGAGGAAATAGACGTAGTCGATGGCCTTCAGCGATTCCTGTGCATCGTAAGACACCACGATCGAGGTGACGCCCAATGCATCGTTGAGCCGGCGGATCAGTTTACCGACGACATTGCAGGAAATCGGATCAAGTCCAGCGAAAGGTTCGTCGTACATGATCAGGTCCGGGTCCAGGGCGATGGCGCGGGCGAGGCCGACACGGCGTACCATGCCGCCCGAACATTCCGAAGGCATCAATGGCGCCGCGCCACGCAGACCGACCGCGTTGAGTTTCATCAGCACGAGGTCATTGATCATGTCTTCGGGGAGCTTGGTTTTCTCGCGCATCTGGAAGGCGATGTTTTCGAACACCGACAGGTCGGTAAACAGCCCGCCCTGCTGGAACTGCATACCCATGCGCCGGCGTAGTTTGTACAGTGCGTCGCGGTCAAGGCTGTGGATGTCCTGTCCAAGCACCTTGACGCTGCCCCTGGACGGACGCAGTTGCGCACCGATCAACTGCATCAGCGTGGTTTTACCGCAACCGCTCGCACCCATGATGCCGACGACCTTGCCCCTGGGGATGTTCAGATTCACCGATTTGAAGATTTCGCGGTCCCCGTAGGAGAACGCGAGATTCTGGATTTCGACGACGTTTTCGGTGGACATGGCGGGAAGCGGTTCGGAGCGGGGTTCGCTAAAGAATGGATGCACGAAACAAGATCGCAGTGTAACCGCTGGCGGCGCTTTCGTGAACCGTTCGCACGCCGGGCTGAAGCGGAAATACGTTACAATTCATGACTTTCCGAGCGCCTGCGGGCGCCGGTATGGGACACCATCCAGCCATGATCACCATTGCGCTCTCCAAGGGCCGCATTTTTGACGAAACCGTGCCGCTGCTGAAAGCCGCGGGCATCGTCACGCGTGAAAACCCCGAGACTTCGCGCAAACTGATTCTCGAAACCAACCGCCGCAATGTGCGGGTGATTATCGTCCGCGCCACCGACGTGCCGACCTATGTCCAGTTCGGCGGCGCCGACATCGGCGTGGCCGGCAAGGACGTTCTCGATGAACACGGCGGCGACGGGCTCTACACGCCGCTCGACCTGAAAATCGCCAAATGCCGGATGATGGTAGCCGTGCGCAAGGATTTTGATTACGCCAGCGCCGTGCGTCAGGGCGCGCGACTGAAGATCGCGACCAAATACGTACAGACCGCGCGCGAGCACTTCGCCAACAAGGGCGTGCATGTCGACCTGATCAAACTCTACGGCTCGATGGAACTGGCGCCGCTGGTCGGGCTCGCCGACGCCATCGTCGATCTGGTCAGCACCGGCAGTACGCTGAAGGCGAACGGTCTGGTGGCGGTCGAGGAGATCGTGCGGATCAGTTCGCGTCTGGTGGTCAACCAGGCGGCGCTGAAACTCAAGCGCGCACAGCTGCAGCCGCTGATTGATACTTTCACCCGCGCCGTCGGCTGATCATGCGCCGGCTCTCCACCACCGAGCCTGATTTCGAACGGCGCCTGGCCGAGCTGCTGGCGTTCGAGTCTGCGCAGGACCCGCGGGTCGACACTACGGTCGCGGCCATTCTGGCGGATGTCAAAAAACGCGGCGACACCGCCGTGCTCGAATACACCGCACGCTTTGACGGCGTGAAAGCCGATACGCTCGCGGCGCTGGAAATCCCGAAGTTCGAACTGCAGGCCGCGCTGGCGCGCATTCCTGCGACGCGGCGCACGGCTTTGGAAGCCGCCGCCGAACGCGTGCGCGAATATCACCAGCGGCAGCGTGCCGAATCCTGGGGTTATACCGACAGCGACGGCAACGAACTCGGCCAGCAGATCACCGCGCTGGATCGTGCAGGACTCTATGTCCCCGGCGGCAAGGCGGCTTATCCCTCGTCGGTGATCATGAATGCGGTGCCGGCCAAGGTTGCCGGTGTTGCCGAAGTGATCATGGTAGTGCCGACGCCGCGTGGCGAAAAGAATGATCTGGTGCTGGCAGCGGCCGCGATCTGCGGTGTGGATCGTGTGTTCACCATCGGCGGCGCGCAGGCGGTGGCGGCGCTGGCTTACGGCACTGCGACGATCCTGCAGGTCGACAAGATCGTCGGTCCGGGCAATGCCTATGTCGCCGCAGCCAAGCGTCTCGTGTTCGGCGTGGTCGGCATCGACATGGTTGCCGGTCCTTCGGAAATTCTGGTGGTTGGCGACGGAACGACCGATCCCGACTGGGTGGCGATGGACCTGTTTTCACAGGCTGAGCACGATGAGCTGGCACAGTCGATTCTGCTAGCCCCCGATGCCAAATACCTCGATGCGGTGTCGGCTAGCATTACGAAACTGCTGCCCGACATGCCGCGCCGTGCGGTGATCGAAGCTTCGCTTCAAGGCCGCGGCGCGCTGATCCAGGTGCGCGATATCAATGAAGCCTGTGCGCTGGTCAATCGCATTGCACCGGAACATCTGGAACTGTCGGTCGAAAACGCTCAGGCACTGCTGCCGAAGATCCGCCACGCCGGCGCGATTTTCATGGGTAAATACACCTCGGAGGCGCTGGGTGATTACTGCGCCGGGCCCAACCACGTGCTGCCGACCTCGCGCACCGCACGTTTTTCGTCGCCGCTGGGCGTTTACGATTTCCAGAAACGCTCCAGCGTGATTCGCGTATCCGCGGAAGGTGCGGAAAAACTCGGCAGGATTGCCGTCGAACTGGCAACGGGCGAGGGCCTGCCGGCGCATGCGCGTTCGGCGGAACTCCGTTTGCGGGGCAAGGGCTGACCATGAGTCGCTACTGGAGCAAGGTGGTGCAGGGGCTGACGCCCTATGTGCCGGGCGAACAGCCGAAGCTGCCCAACTTGATCAAGCTCAATACCAACGAGAGTCCTTACGGTCCGAGTCGCCGTGTGCTTGATGCCCTGCGCGCTGAGATCGGCGAATCGCTGCGGCTGTATCCCGATCCAGCCAGCGACAAACTGCGGGCGGCGATTGCGCAGCGCTACGGCGTCACGCCGGCCCATGTCTTTGTCGGCAACGGTTCCGACGAGGTGCTGGCGCACATCTTTCTCGGGCTGCTGAAGCACGACAAGCCGGTATTGTTCCCGGACATCACTTACAGTTTTTATCCGGTGTATTGTGGGCTGTACGACATTCCCTACGAGCCGGTGCCCTTGAGTCGCTCGTTTGAAATCGTGGTTGATGATTACCTGCGGCCCAACGGCGGCATCATTTTCCCGAACCCCAATGCACCGACCGGACGGTTTGTGCCGGTGGCCGAGATTGAGCGGCTGCTGCGTGCCAACTCGGGTTCGGTGGTGGTCGTCGACGAAGCCTATGTCGATTTCGGCGGCGAGTCGGTGGTGCCGCTGGTGCAGCGTTATCCACAGCTGCTGGTCACGCACACGCTGTCGAAGTCGCGGGCGCTTGCAGGCTTGCGCGTCGGTTACGCCATCGGTCATCCCGACCTGATCGAGGCGCTGAACCGGGTTAAGGACAGCTTCAACTCCTATCCGCTGGACCGTTTTGCGCAGGCTGGCGCTGAGGCGGCGATTGAAGACGATGCCTATTTCAAGGCAATGTGCGGCAAGGTCATCGTCACCAAGAAAAAACTGGTGCAGGAACTGCAGGCGCTCGGATTCGAAGTGCTGCCTTCGGCTGCCAACTTCGTGTTTGCCCGGGTGCCGGGCCATGACGGCGGTGAAATAGCCGCAAAACTGCGCGATCGCAGCATTATCGTCCGCCATTTCCGCAAGCCGGTACGCATTGCCGAATTCATGCGCATCACCGTCGGCACCGACGAGCAGTGTGCCGGGCTGATCGAGGCTTTGCGCGAGATCCTCAAGTCCGCGTAAAGCGGCGGCGGCTCGACGCAAATTCGTTTATACTCTGTAATCAACAAGTTACCGAGATCCACGGGCAATCATGGCAAGGCAAGCGCAGATCAACCGCGACACCCAGGAAACCCAGATCAGTGTCAAGCTGAATCTCGACGGCAGCGGCCGCGCGAAACTCGCGAGCGGCATACCTTTCCTCGACCATATGCTTGACCAGATTGCGCGTCACGGACTGGTTGATCTCGAGGTTAAAGCCAAGGGAGATCTGCACATCGACGCCCACCACACGGTTGAAGACATCGGCATCACGCTGGGCCAGGCCTTTACCAAAGCGATCGGCGACAAGAAGGGCGTGCGCCGTTACGGCCATGCCTATGTGCCGCTGGACGAGGCGCTGTCGCGCGTGGTTATCGACCTCTCGGGCCGTCCCGGTCTGGAGATGAGCGGCAAGTTCACGCGTGCGCGAGTCGGTGATTTCGATGTCGATCTGGTGCGCGAGTTTTTTCAGGGCTTCGTCAACCACGCGCTGGTGACGCTGCATCTTGACAACCTGAAGGGCATCAATGCCCACCATCAGGTGGAGACGCTGTTCAAGGCCTTCGGCCGCGCGCTGCGCATGGCGGTTGAACTTGACCCGCGGGTCAAGGGTGTGCCGTCGACCAAGGGAAAGTTATAGGCTTTCCGCGGCGGCGCTCGCGCCCCGGTCTCATCATCTGAATCATTGATGCTCCCGATGACCATCGACATTGCAGTCATTGACTACGGCATGGGCAATCTGCGCTCCGTGTCCAAGGCCATTGAACACGTTGCGCCCGGCCGCAAGGTTGTGGTGACCAGCAACCCGGATGATGTTGCTTCCGCTGGTCGTGTTGTGTTTCCGGGCCAGGGCGCGATGCCCGACTGCATGCGCGAGATGGAATCGCGCGGCCTGCGTCCGGCGCTGATTGAAGCGGCACGCAGCAAACCCTTTCTCGGCATTTGCATCGGTCTGCAGATGCTGTTCGAACACAGCGAAGAGGGCGATACGCCAGGCCTCGGTCTGCTGCCCGGCGTGGTGCGGCGTTTTCCGCAGGCGCGCATGGTTGGTGCCAAGGGTGAAAAGCTCAAAGTGCCGCATATGGGCTGGAACGAGGTCGAGCAGGCGATCAAACACCCGCTTTGGGCGGGCATTGCCGACCGCAGCCGCTTTTATTTTGTCCACAGTTATTACCCTGAACCGGCGGATCCTGCCCAGATCGCCGGTTGGAGTGCCTATCCTTTCCGCTTTGCCTGCGCGGCGGCACGCGGCAATTTGTTCGCGGTGCAGTTCCATCCGGAAAAAAGCCACACTGCCGGCCTGCAATTGCTGGCAAACTTTGTGGCGTGGCAACCGCAGGCGCTGTAGTATTATTGCCATCACCTCAACGCATTTGCAGATGACACCCTGATCCGGTTTTTCCGTCGCCCACTCATCCGACCAAACCCGGCTTCGCAATTCGTTTAATTCCATGCTGATCATTCCTGCCATCGATTTGAAGGACGGCAAGTGCGTGCGCCTGAAGCAGGGCGACATGAACGACGCCACGATTTTTTCCGAAGACCCCGGCGCCATGGCCAAGCAGTGGCTGGACCAGGGTGCGCGCCGCCTGCATGTTGTTGACCTCAACGGCGCGGTTGCCGGCAAGCCGAAGAACGAAGCGGCGATCCGCAGCATCGTCAAGTCACTCGGCACCGAACTGCCGATCCAGTTGGGCGGCGGTATCCGCGATCTCGACACCATCGAGGCCTATATCGATGCCGGCATCAGCTATATCATCATCGGCACTGCCGCGGTGAAGACCCCGGGTTTTCTGCAGGACGCCTGCACCGCCTTCCAGGGCCACATCATCGTCGCGCTAGATGCCAAGGACGGCAAGGTCGCCGTCGACGGCTGGTCGAAAATGACCGGACATGATGTTGTCGATCTCGCGAAAAAATTCCAGGACTACGGCGTCGAAGCGGTGATCTACACCGACATCGGTCGCGACGGCATGCTCACCGGTGTCAATATCGACGCGACAGTCAATCTCGCGCGTCAGTTGACCGTGCCGGTGATCGCCAGCGGCGGCATTACCGATCTCAAAGACGTCGAGAAACTCTGCGCCGTCGAATCCGAAGGCATCATGGGCGCCATTACCGGACGCGCGGTGTACGAAGGCACGCTGAACTTCGGTGAAGCGCAGAAGCTCGCCGATAAATTGAGTAAGAAGGACTAAGCCACAGAGGGCACAGAGTTTTCGGGCTGCGCAACCGTTCTCTTTGAACCCTGTTTCGTCTGTGGCTGACGCTTTTATGGGCCTCGCCAAACGCATTATTCCCTGTCTCGACGTCACCGCCGGCCGCGTGGTCAAGGGCGTCAATTTCGTCGAACTCAAGGACGCCGGTGATCCTGTGGAGATCGCAAAGCGTTATGACGATCAGGGCGCCGACGAACTGACTTTTCTCGACATCACTGCCAGCAGTGACGACCGCGGGTTGATCCTCAGCATCATCGAAGCCGTGGCGGCGGAGGTGTTTATTCCGCTGACGGTTGGCGGCGGCGTGCGCGCGGTGGATGATGTGCGGCGCCTGCTCAATGCCGGCGCGGACAAGGTCAGCATCAATACTTCCGCGGTACAGAACCCGCAGCTTGTTGCCGATGCCAGCGGCCGTTACGGTTCGCAGTGCATTGTTGTTGCGGTCGATGCCAAGCGTGTTACCGGCGACGGTCCTTTGCGCTGGGAAGTGTTCACCCACGGCGGCCGCAAGGCCACCGGTCTCGACGCAGTGGAGTGGGGCAAAAAAATGCAGGCGATGGGCGCCGGAGAAATCTTGCTGACCAGCATGGATCGCGATGGCACGAAGGTGGGGTTTGACCTCGAGCTGACTCACGCTTTTTCATCGGCGCTGGACATCCCGATTATCGCCAGTGGCGGTGTTGGCAACCTTGACCATCTGGCTGAGGGCGTCACCATCGGCGGAGCCGACGCGGTTCTGGCGGCGAGCATATTTCATTACGGTGAATTCACCGTGCGCCAGGCGAAAGCGCATATGGCCGGGCGCGGGATCGAAGTCCGCTTGTAGTCGTTAAAATAATTTATTAAAATCAATAAGTTATAAATTCTATCGAGGCGTCCTCCGGGATGCATCCGGGACCATGGCTTCCGACTGGCTTAACCGCATAAACTGGAGCACTGACGGGTTGATCCCGGTGGTGACGCAGGAGGCTGCCTCCGGCCGCGTGCTGACGGTGGCATGGGCGAACCGCGAGGCGCTGCAGCGCACGGCGGAAACCCGCGAAGCGCACTACTGGTCGCGCTCGCGCAGAAAGCTGTGGCGGAAGGGCGAAGAGTCAGGGCATGTGCAGAAAGTGCGCGCGATCCGCACCGACTGTGACCAGGATGTGGTGCTGTTCGAGGTGGAGCAGGTCGGCGGCATCGCCTGCCACACCGGACGGCACAGCTGCTTTTTCCTGGAATTGCGCGACGGCAACTGGGTCGAAATCGATCCGGTTCTGAAGGATCCGAAGTCGATCTACGGCAAATGACGGATTGAACAACATGGCTGACAAAGACATATTGCTGAAGCTGGGCGAGACCATTGCGGTGCGCAAGGGCGCGGACGCCGGAACGTCGTATGTTGCCAGCCTGATGGCCAAGGGCGAGGACGCCATCCTGCGCAAGGTTCTGGAAGAGGCGGCCGAGACCCTGTTGGCCTCGAAGGAGAGTGATAAACTGCATGTCATCCGCGAAACGGCCGATTTGTGGTTTCACACGATGGTGCTGCTTGCCTGGCACGGTGCTGGTCCGCAGGACGTGCTGGACGAACTGCAGCGGCGTGAAGGCCAGTCGGGTATTGCCGAGAAGGCTTCGCGCAAATAGTTGAGTTTCAAAAAGTTTTAGAAAAAATTTCCGGCAGTAAAGGTTTTGCGGCAAAAGAATGCAAATTCACCGCTCGGCTGAGCGGGTCAACAGGAGCGTGTTATGGGTTCATTCAGCATCTGGCACTGGTTGATCGTGTTGCTGGTCGTGGTCCTGATCTTTGGCACCAAGAAGCTGCGCAACATCGGCTCCGATCTCGGCGGTGCGGTGAAGGGTTTCAAGGAAGGCATGAAGGGCGCCGAAGACGGCAAGGCCGCCGAAATTCCGCCGTCTACCGGCCAGACCATCGACGCCGAAGTCCGCAAGGAAACCACAAAGTCGTGAAACGTGCTTTCTGAGGCGCATGCCGCGGGCCCGGGATTGATTCCCGGCGTTCCGGCCCGGCGTCCCGCATCACACCTTTCACCTCTCCCGCGCCATGTTTGACATCGGCTTTTCCGAATTGATGGTCATTGCCGTGGTGGCGCTGATCGTCATCGGCCCCGAACGCCTGCCCAAGGTGGCGCGTACGGTTGGCCTGCTGTTCGGGCGCATGCAGCGCTACGTCAATGACGTCAAGGCCGACATCAGCCGCGAGATGGCGCTTGATGACCTGCGCAAGCTGCAGGCCAACATACAGGACACCGCGAATTCGCTCGAGCAGTCGATGAAGCAGGAAGTCGGTGCTGTGGAATCAGACCTCAACAAGATTGCCGGCGATACGCGGGCCGCGGTTGCGCCGCCCGCTTCACCGGCGGAAACGGCCGAAGCCCTGGCTGCCGCTGAAGCCATGCCGCCGGCCGATCCGGCGGCAACTGCCGGCGAGGCCAAAAAGGCCTGATCCGCCGCGGCTCATCCCCGATGACCGAAGATACCTTCATCTCCCACCTGATCGAACTGCGCGACCGCCTGTTGCGTGCGCTGGTTGTGTTTGCGGTGGTGCTGCTGGCACTGATTCCGTTCTCCGCCGAACTTTATGATTTGCTGGCAACGCCGATGATGAGCGCGCTGCCGGAAGGTTCGAAGATGATCGCCACCGGCGTGATCACGCCTTTCCTGGTGCCGATCAAAGTGGCGATGATGCTGGCCTTCGTTCTGACGCTTCCCTTCACCCTGTATCAGGCCTGGTCGTTCATTGCCCCCGGCCTCTACAACCACGAAAAGCGGCTGGTGCTTCCGCTGGTGGTGGCGAGCACGCTGCTGTTTGTCATCGGCATCGCCTTCTGCTATTTCTTTGTGTTCAACACGGTCTTCCATTTCATCAACCAGATCGCGCCGAAAAGCATTTCGGTGGCGCCGGACATCGAGAACTACCTGAATTTCGTGCTGACCATGTTCCTCGCCTTTGGCCTGACTTTCGAGACGCCGATCGTTGTAGTGATGCTGACGCGCATGGGGCTGGTGAGCATCGAGCAGCTGTGCGAGGCGCGGCCGTATTTCATCGTCATCGCGTTTGTCATCGCCGCAGTCGTGACGCCGCCGGACGTGGTGTCGCAGCTGCTTCTGGCGGTGCCAATGTGCCTGCTGTTTGAAGTCGGACTGATCGCCGCCCGTTTCGTGCCCAAGCGCGCGGCTGAAGGCAGCGACGGTTACAGCCCGCCGACCGACGCCTGAGCGGCTGTCGCCGCCGTCATCGCCGTTTCATTCCTTGCGCACTTGCTTCGGCGGGCGCTTGCCCACCGTCACCCGCAGTTCCACCGCCTTGGCTTCGCGCATCAGGCGCAGCGTCGTTTCGCTGCCGGGTTTGAGTGCCGCGATCAGGTTGAGCATCGAGGCCGAGTCGGTGACGCTTTTACCGTCAACCGCGACCAGCACATCGCCCGCCTTGACGCCGCCGCGATCGGCAGGGGTGCCGCGAAACACTTCGGTGATCAGCGTGCCGCGGGTGTTGGGAATCTTGAATGATTCGGCGATTTCCGGCGTCATGTCCTGCACGCCGACCCCGATCCAGCCTCGCTGCACCGCGCCGGTTTCAATGATCTGTTCCATCACGTTTTTGGCGGTTGCCGAGGGAATGGCAAAGCCGATGCCCAGCGATGCGCCGCCCGGCGTTTTTGAATAAATCGCGGTGTTGATGCCGATCAGGTGGCCGTTGACGTCGACCAGCGCGCCGCCGGAGTTGCCGGGATTGATCGCTGCGTCGGTCTGGATGAAGTTCTCGAAGGTGTTGATACCGAGATGGCTGCGGCCCAGCGCGCTGACGATGCCCAGCGTGACGGTCTGGCCGACGCCGAAGGGATTGCCGATGGCGAGCACGACATCGCCGACACGGGAACCGTCCGGCGCACCGAAGGTGATCGCCGGCAGTTTCGGTAGGTCTATTTTCAGCACGGCGAGATCGGATTCCGGATCGGTGCCGACCACTTTGGCGGTGACGCGACGCGAGTCGGTCAGTGCGACTTCAATGCCGTCGGCGGCTTCTACGACATGGCTGTTGGTCAGGATATAGCCGGACTCGCTGACGATGACGCCGGATCCGAGATTGGTGCTCGGCCGCGACTGCGTTTCTGGCTGTTCGCCGAAGAAAAAACGGAACAGCGGATCGTCACGCAGCGGGTGCTGCTGCACCTTGACCGCTTTCATCGTGTAGATATTGACCACCGCGGGCATGGCTTTTTTCGCAGCGTCGCTGTACGAGCCGGCGCGCGCCGCGCCGCTGCCGGCATCAACCGTATGCTGGCCGACGGTGATCACCGCGTTCTGCGGCATTCCCTTTAGCAGGTCAGGGCGCAGCGTACCGATCACGAACAGCGCGGCGAGGCATATCGTTGCGGTTTGGCTGAACAGGAGCCAGAGTTTTCGCATGAGAGGTCCGCAGTGGCGCGGTTACAATCACTTTTTGTCGATGAAGGGTGGATAGGATGGAACGCGCTGCACTCGATGAATACCTTGCCGAGTACCTGCAAGTGCAGGTTTTTCGTGATTATTGCCCAAACGGTCTGCAGGTGGAAGGGCGTGGCGAAATCACCCGCATCGTTACCGGCGTCACCGCGTCAGCGGCGCTGATCGAGGCGGCCGTTGCCGATGGCGCGGATGCGCTGATCGTCCACCACGGTTATTTCTGGCGCGGCGAGGACGCCCGCATCACCGGCATGCGCCGTCGCCGCATCGGGATGCTGTTCGAACACGAACTTAATCTCTTTGCCTATCATCTGCCGCTCGACGCCCATCCGGAGATCGGCAACAACGCGACGCTGGCGCGCCAACTGGGTATCGAAGTGAGCAGGCGTTTCGGCGAGCAGGACATCGCAGCCCTCGGGACTGTTGCCGACGGTGGTACCTTGGCGTCGTTCACGCGGACCGTTACTGAAAAACTCGGACGGGCGCCCTTGGTGATCGGTGACGCCGCACGGCCGCTGCGTCGCATCGCCTGGTGCACCGGAGGGGCGCAGGGAATGTTCGAGCAGGCGATTGCGCTGGGTGTTGATGCCTATCTCAGCGGTGAAATTTCCGAGCAGACCGTACACCTGGCGCGGGAATCCGGTGTTGCCTATATCGCCGCCGGCCATCACGCGACCGAACGTTATGGCGTGCAGGCGCTGGGGGCGCATCTGGCGCAGCGTTTCGGCCTGCAGCACCGTTTTATCGAGATCGACAACCCGGTCTAGCCCCGTTCGGCGGTGCGCCGGCTGTTTACAGTCTGTAACAATTTAGTCCGCGCCAGCCGCACGCCGCAGGTCTATCATGGACTTTTATGCCAGTTGCGGATGCAGTGAGGATGCAGACATGGGCAAAATCCGGTTTCCAGCGATAGTCGCGGCCCTGCTGGCCGTTGCGAGCCTCCCGGCTGACGCCGGCGGCAGGCACGGGCATTCGCATGCGAGAGTCGGCGTTTACATCGGCGCACCGGTAGTGATCGGCGGCTGGTGGGGTGCGCCGCGTCCTTATTACTACCCTGCGTATTACCCCTCGTACTATCCCTATTACTACACTCCGGCGCCGGTGGTGGTGCGTGAAGTGGTGCGCGAACCGCTGGTTTATTACGACGAGCGCGGCAACCCGGTGCCGCCGTCCCAGCCGCAGAGCCAGGCACAAAATCAGGGGCAGAATCAGGCCCCGGGCCCGCAGGCTTCCGCCGCAGCGCCGACCTGGTTTTATTGCGCTGATTCGCAGACCTATTACCCGTACGCGCATACCTGCGCTTCACCCTGGCAGCGCGTCGCGCCGCATCCGCCGCCGCAATAATCAATCAACCGAAGCGCCGGAATTGCTTCGCGGCGCCGACGGTCAGTTTTTCAGACGGATGTGATGGGCTAGTCCGGCGCAGTCCTCGTCGGTCTTGAGGCCTGCTGCACGGATGCCGTGGGCGGCCAGTTCCTCATCGCGTTCCTGGGTGTCGCCGGTGACACCCACGGCGCCGAGCAATGCCCCGTCAGCATCGCGTATCAGGATGCCGCCACCTTCCGCGAAGATTCGGTCCTGCGATGCCTTGAACAGGAAATCCATGAACAGCGGCCGCTGCTCGGTGCGCAATCGCACCAGGCTTGATGAACGGCCGAGCGCCAGCGCGGCGTGTGCTTTGCCCATGGCCATTTCAAAGCGCATCATCGCCGAGCCGTCTTCCTTCTTGAACGCCTTGACCACGGCGCCGTGCTCGACGACCACCACTGAAATGGGCCGGCAGTCGAGTTCGCGCGCGCGGCTCAGGATGGCATCAATGATTGTTTCGGCCTGCGACAACAAGATCATGGACACGGCTTTTCCTTGAAGAGTGATTGTTGCGTGTGATTGTATACTGCACTGAAAAGGCGATAAGGCCTGAACAACATGACGGGATGAGGGGATCAGCATGAACGGCACGATGGCAGTCAGGGCGCTGCTTTGCGCGGCGCTGGTATCAATCACCGTAACGGCGAACGCCGCCGATAGGGCCGACAGTTATCCGGGCCGACCGATTCGTTTTCTGGTGGGTTTTGCAGCGGGCGGCGCCAATGATCTGGTCGCAAGGCTGGTGGCGACAAAGCTGGGGCCGCGACTGGGTCAACAGGTGATCGTCGACAATCGCGCCGGCGGTGGCGGCATCCTCGCGCATGAACTGCTGGTCAGTGCGGCGCCCGACGGCTACACGATGATTCTTGCGTCGGTGACCGGACTGGCGATGGCCCCGGCGTTGCGCGGCAAGGTGCCGTACGACCCGATACGCGATTTCCTGCCGGTGGCCCAGGTCGTTGATGCGGCGACGCTGTTTTCGACGCATCCATCCAGTGTATCCAGGACGCTGGCCGACATGGTCGCGCGCGCCAAAAAGGATCCGGGTGCGCTGATTGTCGGCAATCCCGGCATCGGTAGCGTCGGCCATCTTGCGTTTGAACGCTTCAGCAGCGTCGCGGGCATCAAGGTTGTCAATGTGCCGTACAAGAGCGGCGGGCTGGCGGCAACCGCGGCCATTTCCGGTCAGGTCGAACATCTGGCCGGCATCATTTCCTCCGGTGCGCCGCATGTCAAAGCCGGCAAACTGCGCGGTCTGGGCGTTACCAGCGCCAGGCGTTCACAAATATTGTCCGATGTGCCGACTGTGGCAGAGCAGGGTTATCCGGGCTTCGAGGCCAGCGGCTGGCTGGGCATCGCGTTTCCGGCAAAAACACCCGCAGCCATTGTGCAGCGCATGTACAAGGAAACGCAGGCGGTGATGGCGCAGCAGGACACCCAGGCCTTCCTTGAGAAATCCGGGCTGGATTACGTGATGAAGAATCCCGAGGAATTTCGCGGCTACATCAAGGCCGAACTCGCCCGCTGGACCAAACTGATTACGGATGCCGGCATCAAAGCCGACTAAGGCTGGCGCAGAGCTTGGTGATGTGGGTTAATTACATGATTTAATTAACTTATTTCACTATTTGCTTAACTTTTGTCCCTGCCCGCGTGTAAAATGTCGCCTTTTTCGCGGCAACAAGCACTAAAGGGGACTCTAGGCATGTCCGAGCAAAATACCGATCAGGGGAAGCGGCAGTTTCTGGTTACGGCCACCACCGTGGCTGGCGGGGTTGCCGCCGGCGCGACCGCCGTGCCGTTTGTGGCAAGCATGTTGCCGTCGGAGCGGGCGAAGGCCGCCGGCGCGCCGGTCGAAGTGGATCTCAGCACGCTGGCACCCGGAGAGCGGGTCACCGTGGAGTGGCAGGGCAAGCCGGTGTGGATCGTCCGTCGCACCAAGGAAATGCTCGACACCATCCGCGCCAACGACAGCCATGTCGCCGATCCCAAGTCGCAGAAAAAAATGCAGCCGGCGTATGCGACCAACGAAATGCGCGCGATCAAGGAAGAATTCCTGGTCGTTGTCGGCATCTGCACCCACCTCGGCTGCTCGCCGGTGGGCAAATTTGCCAAGCAGGCGGAAGCCTTCGACCCGAACTGGCAGGGCGGTTTTTATTGCCCCTGCCACGGCTCGCTGTTCGATCTGGCCGGCCGTGTCTACAAGAACAAGCCCGCGCCGGACAACCTCGTGGTGCCGCCGCATAAATATCTCTCCGACACGCGCATCGTGATCGGCGAAGACACCAAGGGAGCCTGATCAACATGGCATCCGCACCCAAAGAACCCGTTCAATTCAGCGGCGCCGGCCCGCTCAACGCGCCGATCAGTGGCGTGCTCACCTGGGTTGATCAGCGCTTCCCGCTGATGTCCCTGTGGCGCGACCACCTTTCGCAGTACTACGCACCGAAGAACTTCAACTTCTGGTACTTCTTCGGCTCGCTGGCGATGCTGGTGCTGGTGATCCAGATCGTCACCGGCATTTTCCTGGTGATGCATTACAAGCCGTCGGCAGCTGAAGCCTTTGCCTCGGTCGAATACATCATGCGCGACGTGCCGGCCGGCTGGTTCATCCGCTATATGCACTCGACCGGCGCTTCGGCGTTTTTTATTGTCATCTACCTGCACATGTTCCGCGGGCTGATGTATGGCTCGTACCGTCAGCCACGCGAACTGATCTGGATTTTCGGCATGCTGATCTACCTGTGCCTGATGGCCGAAGCCTTCTTCGGCTACCTGCTTCCCTGGGGCCAGATGTCGTTTTGGGGCGCGCAGGTGATCATCAACCTGTTTGACGCACTACCGCTGATCGGACCCGACCTGTCGACCTGGATCCGCGGCGACTTCGTCATTTCGGATGCCACGCTGAACCGCTTCTTCGCCTTCCACGTGATCGCGATCCCGCTGGTGCTGCTGGGCCTCGTCGCCGCACACATCATGGCGCTGCATGAAGTGGGTTCGAACAACCCGGACGGCGTCGAGATCAAGCAGCACAAGGACGCCAAAGGCATTCCGCTCGACGGTATTCCCTTCCACCCGTATTACACGGTGAAGGATATTGTCGGCGTGGTGGTGTTCCTGTTCCTGTTCTTCGGCGTCGTGTTCTTCATGCCGGAGATGGGCGGTTACTTCCTCGAATTCAACAACTTCATCCCCGCTGACGCGCTGAAGACGCCGCCGCATATCGCGCCGGTGTGGTACTTCACACCGTATTACTCGATCCTGCGCGCCATCACCGAAGACTTCATGCTGGTGCTGGCGATCGGTGTCGCGGCCTACTCGCTGCTGATCTGGCTGACGGCACGCAACCAGCTGGTGAAAATGGCCGCACTGGCCATCGGCTTCGTGGTGATCGTGCTGATGAAGGGTGGCCCGCTGGCGATTGAAGCGAAAGTCTGGGGCGTGGCGATGATGGGCGCTGCAACGCTGATTTTCTTCCTGCTGCCCTGGCTGGACCGGAGCCCGGTGAAGTCGATCCGCTACAAGGGGCCGCGGTTCAAGGCTGCGCTGACGATTTTTGTCATCGTGTTCCTGGTGCTCGGCTACTACGGTACGCAGACGGTGACTCCGGCCGGCACCGTCATCTCGCAGATCGGCACGCTGATTTATTTCTCGTTCTTCCTGCTGATGCCCTGGTATTCGGCAATGGACAAGACCAAGCCGGTGCCTGACCGGGTCACGATGTAATGGTGAAGAACATGAACCTCAAAAAACTCATTGCCGTAATCCTGTTCGCGCCGTCGCTGGTGTTTGCCGCCGGCGACCACATCAAGCTCGACAAGGCCCCGATTGACCTGAAAGACGAGGCATCGCTGCAACGTGGCGCCCGCCATTTCGTCAATTACTGCCTGAACTGCCACAACGCGAGTTTCATGCGTTTCAACCGGCTGCGCGACATCGGCCTCACCGACCAGCAGATCATCGACAACCTGGTGTTCACCGGCGTCAAGGTCGGTGACCTGATGAAGGTCGCGATGGATCCCAAGGATTCGAAAGCCTGGTTCGGCGCTGCGCCGCCCGAGCTGTCGCTGATCGCGCGTTCGCGCGCTTCGGAAGCGGGTTCCGGCGCCGACTGGCTGTACAGCTACCTGCGCAGTTTCTACCGCGACGCCGAACGGCCGACCGGCTGGAATAACACCGTGTTCCCCAACGTCGGCATGCCGCACGTGCTCTGGGAGCTGCAGGGCGAACAGGTGATGGCCGAACGCAAAGTGCAGGGGCCGGGTTTTGAAAAGACCGAGCAAGTGCTTAAGCTCGACAAGCCCGGCAAGATGAGCCCGGTCGAATACGACCAGATGGTTGCCGATCTGGTGAATTACCTGGTGTTCATGGCCGAGCCGGCGCGTTCAAGCCGCACGACCATTGGCATTTTTGTGCTGTTTGCGCTGAGCCTGCTTTTCATTCTCGCCTATGCGCTAAAGAAGGAGTACTGGAAAGACGTGCACTGACGGCGCCTTCCGGACCGACCGGGGCCGTGCGAGGACAACGCGTTACGGCCCCGGCTTTCTGAACCGCCGGGCAACTGTTGCACCCGCACCTTCCGATTTATTGATGCCTTTCCGCCACGGATAACTGATCATGATGACACTCTACTCGGGCACCACCTGCCCCTTCAGCCAACGCTGCCGTTTCGTGCTTTACGAAAAAGGCATGGATTTCCAGATCATCGACGTCGACCTGTTCAACAAGCCGGAAGACCTCGCAGTGATGAACCCGTACAACCAGGTGCCGGTGCTGGTTGAGCGCGACCTGATTCTCTATGAATCGAACATCATCAACGAATACATCGACGACCGCTTTCCGCATCCGCAGCTGATGCCGGCAGACCCGGTGATGCGCGCCCGCGCACGCCTGTTCCTGTTCCGTTTCGAGCAGGAAATGTTCTCGCATGTGATTCACATCGAGAAGGGCACCCAGAAGCAGGCTGACAAGGGCCGACAGGTCATCCGTGACGCACTGACCCAGATTGCACCGGTGTTCGCCAAGCAGAAGTACATGCTGGGCGAGGAGTTCTCGATGCTCGACGTGGCCATCGCGCCGCTGCTGTGGCGTCTCGACCACTACGGCATCCAGCTCGGCAAACAGGCCGCGCCGCTGATGAAATACGCCGAACGGCTGTTCAGCCGACCCGCGTACATCGACGCGCTGACTGCTTCCGAAAAGGTCATGCGCAAGTAAGCGCGCGGGTTTTCAGTCGTGGCCGAGCGTTCGACCAAGCCGTACCTGATCCGCGCCATTCATGAATGGGCCTGCGACAGCGGTCTGACGCCCTATATATCGGTCAAGGTCGACGAAAACACCCGAGTGCCTGCCGAGCATGTGCGTAACGGCGAAATCGTGTTGAACCTCGGTTACGACGCCACGCACAAGCTGACCATCGGCAATGACCTGATCCAGTTTTCAGCACGCTTCGGCGGCGTGTCGCGCGACTGTTCGGTGCCGGTGTCTGCGGTGCAGGGCATCTTCGCGCGGGAAAACGGGCAGGGCCTGTTCTTCCCGGAAGAAACCCGGGCCCAGTCGATCGGCGACAGTGGCAATCCGGTCGAAAGCACCGGCGCGCAGCCAGTCAAGCCGGATGACCCCAAGCCGGACGCCCCAGCGCCGGGTAGCCGCCCCCGTCTCCAGGTCGTCAAATAGCACCTTAGCAGGCAGGGTTTGACACCATCCGGCACCCGTCGCACACTCCCACGACGCTGTTCCGGACCCGTTTCCCATAAAAAAAGCTGCCTCCGGCGGCATCCGGCACGGTGCAAGCTCAGCCATCTTATTCAGGAGGAGTTGTCCATGCTTAGCCAAGAAGAGTTGGCCCAGCTCGTTGCCGCAGAAAGCACGATCTTTCCATCGCCGATCCCGACGCAATGTATTTCCAGTGACGAATACATGCCGACGCCGCAGACCGAGAAGCAGCGCGAATTCGAAGCCCGGGTCAAGGCCATCGGCAGTGAAATGGCCAAAAAACACGGCACCACGCGCCGCCGCTTTTTCAAGAGCGCTGCGGGTATGGCGGCCGCGTTTGTCGCGATGAACGACACCTACGGCCCGCTTTACGCCGTAAGCCGCGCCGAAGCTGCAACGCCGGAAATGGCCAACGAGCGCGCCAATGCGCTGAAGAGCCAGTTCATCATGGACATGCACACCCACTTCCTGCGTGACGACACCCGCATCATGGGTTTTGTCGCCCAGCGCGAAGCTGTGGGCAAGGCCGGCTGGAATCCGCTGCTCGCCGGCAAGCCGCAGACTATCGAGGATCTGAAGTTCCCCAACTACTTCAAGGAAATCTATCTCGATTCCGATACCAAGATCGCGCTGATCTCCGGCTCGGGCTCGGAGGATCCGCGCGACTGGTTCCTCACCAACGAGATGAAAAACGATGCGCGCACCAAGGTGAACAAGGAAGCGGGCACCAAGCGCATGTTCTCGCATGCCATTTTCATGCCGGGCATGCCGGGCTGGCTGGACAAGGTCGACCATGACCTCGAAGTGCTGAAGCCCGATTCATTCAAGGGTTACACCGTCGGCGACAACACCAACAAGCATCTCGCCAAGCACCCGTGGCGTCTCGATGACGAAAAGCTGCTGTATCCCTTCTATGAAAAACTGGTGAAGGCCTCGAAAACCAACCCGAGCCTCGCCAACGTCTGTTTCCACAAGGGCCTGTATCCGCCCGCTACCACCAAGCAGTTCCCTAACCTGGTGCAGTACGCCGATGTGCGCGATGTCGGCAAGGCGGCGAAGGACTGGCCGCAGCTCAACTTCATCTGTTACCACTCGGCTTTCCGCTTCACCGGCGGCGCATACAAGGTGGGCATGGAGCAGTTCGAGCAGACCGGTCGCATCGACTGGGTGACCGATCTCTGCGAGATCCCGGAGAAATTCGGCGTGCGCAACGTCTATGGCGACGTCGGCCAGCTGTTCGCGCAAAGCACCATCGCCGAACCGCGGTTGTGCGCGGCGATGATGGGCCAGCTGGTCAAGGGGCTCGGTGCGGATCGCATTGTGTGGGGCACGGACGCAGTCTGGACCGGAGCGCCGCAATGGCAGATCGAAGCGCTGCGGCGCCTGGAAATTCCGGAAGACATGCGCAAGAAGTACGGCTTCGCCGCGCTGGGAGCGGCTGATGGTCCGGTGAAGAGGGCTATCTTCGGCGAGAACAATGCGCGGATTTACGGCGTGACTGCGCAGCATCGCGCTTCGCTGGAGAATGACCGGTTTGCGATGGCGAAGCAGGCTTATGACCGTGAGGGTGGCGATCGCACCAACCTGGCTTATGGCTACGCAGTGAAGAAGACCTGAGCAGTCATTGTCTGAAAAAACGGCGCGGGAATTCCGCGCCGTTTTTTATTGCCGCATTTCGAGGGCGCCAGCTATTTTGTTCTGCGCCGGATTTCACGGATGACGGCAGCATTGTCGAGTTCCGCTTCACCGGCTTTCATACAACCTTCGACGATGTCGGTGTAGGTGCCGGCCAGCGGCAGTTGTTGCTGCAGGCGCTGCGCGAGTTCGAGCATCAGCGAAAAATCCTTCAGCGTCTGAGCGATCTTGCCGTGGGGGGTGAAGTCGCCGGCGATCATCTTGTCGCCTTTGACGTCCATGATCTGCGAGTAGGCCGCCGAATCGCGGGCCACGGCGAGGAAGGGCGTCAGCGGCAGGCCCATGCGTTCGGCGAAGACCAGGCCTTCGGCGAGAGCGGCGCGGTTGATGCCGAGGATCAGGTTGATGGCGAGTTTGGCTCGACCGCCGTTGCCAGCGGCACCGAGGTGGTGGCGGCGCGGGCAGATGGCGTCGAGCACGCTGCTGACCGCCTCCGCGGCAGCAGGGTCGCCGCCGACAAGGCCCAGCGCATCGCCGCGCGCGGTCTGGTCGCTGGTACCGGACACCGGCATTTCAATAAAACGCAGACGTTGTGCGGGCAGGCGTTGCGCCAGCGCGGAAATGCGATCCGGGTCGCAGGTGCTGACGCAGATCGCGGTCATTGCAGGGGCATCCACCGGCAGGGCGGCGAGCAGGGCGTCGCAGGTTGTTTCGGCCTGTTCGGTATTGAAGACCGCCAGCACCAGTGTGCGGCAGGTGCGTGCGAGTTCGTCCAGAGATGCAGCGGAGCCGCTGCCCAGCGCGGCGAGGGCTGCGGATTTTGCTGGATCGATGTCATAGCCGGTGACGGCATGGCCGGCCGCGAGCAGGCGTTTGGCGCAGGCGCTGCCCATCAGGCCGCAGCCAACAATACCGACAGGGAAGGAGATCATTTCAAAAGTGTCCCGGAAGTGAAATCGAGGCGCAATTATAGGAGGCCCGCCCTCTGGTGAGGCGCTATAATCCCTACTCCCGCCGGCATAGCTCAGTTGGTAGAGCAACCGCCTTGTAAGCGGTAGGTCGTCTGTTCGATTCAGACTGTCGGCACCACTTCCGCTTCCGCGGAGACTGTGCGGACAAGGCCGGGGTCGCAGTAAATAATCCAATATAATCAATGGGTTATAATTTATCCACCTGGAAACGGGTGGCGGGTGACATGTTGTGACGGCGAAGCCTTGAATTTTTCCGGACCGCCGCAATCTAACAGGCCACAAAAAACGCGCGGCCGCATGACGGGCGCGCATCGCAACGGAGAGAGACATTGATTAACGTCGAACACCTGGTGAAGGCTTTCGGGCCGAAACTGGCGGTGAATGATGTGTCGTTCAGCGTCGAACGCGGCGAAGTGCTGGGCTTTCTCGGCCCCAACGGCGCCGGCAAGTCGACCACGATGCGCATGATCACCGGCTACTACCCCCCGACTTCGGGCCGCATTCTGGTCGGCGGCCACGACATGGTTGAAAATCCGATCGCGGCCAAGCAGCTGATCGGCTACCTGCCGGAAAACGCGCCGGGGTATGCCGATATGACAGTCAACGGCTTTCTTAATTTCTGCGCCGAGCTGCGCGGCCTGCAGGGCGACGCCCGCAAGCGCGCCGTGCATCGCGCGGTCGAGCTGTGTTTCCTTGATGGCGTGCTCTATCAGTCGATCGACACGCTGTCCAAAGGCTACAAGCACCGCACCTGCCTCGCGCAGTCGCTGATCCATGACCCGGAAGTGCTGATCCTCGACGAGCCTACCGACGGTCTCGATCCGAACCAGAAACACGAAGTGCGCGGGCTGATCAAGCGCCTCGGTGAAAACAAGGTGGTGATTTTCTCGACCCATATCCTTGAAGAAGTCGAAGCCGCCTGCTCGCGCGTGATCATCATCGACCGCGGCCGCATCGTTGCCAGCGGCACGCCGGCGGAACTCAAAGCGCGTTCGCCCGAAGGCAAACTCGACGAAGTGTTCCGCGCGATTACGCTGCCCGATACCGTCAAGCACGAGGTGCGCACATGAACGCCTGGGCCAATATCCGTACCATCATGAAACGCGAACTGTCGGGCTACTTCACGTCGCCGATCGCCTACGTGTTCCTGGTGATCTTCCTGCTGTTGACGGGTTTCTTCACCTTCACCATCGGCAATTTCTTCGAGCGCGGGGAAGCCTCGCTGGTGTCCTTCTTCACCTGGCACCCCTGGCTGTATCTGTTTCTCGTTCCCGCCGTCGGCATGCGCCTGTGGTCTGAAGAGCGCCGCCTCGGCACGATGGAGCTGCTGCTGACCATGCCCATCACCAGCTGGCAGGCCATCGTCGGCAAATTCCTCGCCTCATGGCTGTTCCTTGCGCTGGCGCTGGGCCTGACCTTTCCCGTGGTGATCACCGTGAATTATTTCGGCGACCCGGACAACGGCGTGATCTTCTCCGGTTATGTCGGCAGCCTGATGCTGGCCGGTTCCTACCTCGCGGTGAGCTGCATGACTTCAGCGTTAACGCGTAACCAGGTCATCAGCTTCATCCTGTCGGTCATGATCTGCCTGTTCCTGATCCTCGCCGGCTATACCCCGGTGACCGACCTGCTGACGCGTTTCGCCAGCCCGGTAGTGGTCGACATCATTGCCGCGTTTTCGGTTATGACCCACTTCGAAGGTTTCCAGCGCGGCGTGCTCGACACCCGCGACTTGGTGTTCTTCGCCTCGGTGATCGGCTTCATGCTGTTCACCACCGGCGTGATCATCCGCAACCAGCGTGCGGGATGAGCTACGGAAAACACACATCATGAAAAACAAGAACCTTGAAACACTGATGTATTCCGCCGGCGGCATCATTGCGCTGGCGCTGATCCTCGTTGCAGCGAACTTCATTTTCAGTGCGCTTAATGCCCGCGTTGATCTGACCGAAGGTCGCGTCTATACGCTGTCCGAAGGCACGCGCTCCATCCTAGGCAAGCTCGAAGCGCCGGTGAAGATCCGCCTTTATTACTCGCAGGGCAGCACCGCGGTGCCGCCGGGTTTGAAGACCTTCGCCGGCCGCGTTGAAGACGTGCTGAACGAATTCAAGGCCGCTTCCAACGGCAAGGTCATCATCGAGAAGTTCAACCCCGAGCCCGACTCCGACGCTGAAGAATCTGCGGCGCTGGACAACGTCGAAGGGCAGATGACCAACACCGGCGAAAAGTTCTACCTCGGCCTGTCGGTGTCCTTCCTCGACCAGAAGGCCGCAATCCCGGTGCTGACGCCGGACCGCGAGCGCCTGCTCGAATACGACATCACCCGCTCGATCTCGCAGGTCGCGCAGGCGAAAAAGCCGGTGATCGGCATCATGAGCAATCTGCCGGTGCTCGGCCGTTCGCTCGATCCGGTGAAAAAACAGCAGCCGACCGACCCCTGGGTGCTGGCCTCGGAACTCAAGCGTATTTTTGATGTACGCAAGGTGGATCTCGCCGCGACCAAGATTGATGACGACATCAAGGTTCTGCTGATCATCCATCCTCGCGACATCCTGGAGCCGACCGAATACGCCATTGACCAGTTCGTACTGCGTGGCGGCAAGGTGATCGCCTTCATCGACAGCTATGCCTACTTCGACCAGCAGCCGGACATGCAGAATCCTTTCGGCGGCAGTGCTGCGGGGCAGTCCAATCTTATGAATCTGTTCAAGGCCTGGGGTGTCGAGCCGAGCCAGGGCAAGGTCGTTGCCGATCTGACCTTCGCCAGTGGCGAAGGACCGCGCCTGCTGCCGACGCTGCTGTCGCTGAACAACGAAGCGCTGAACATGGACGATGTGGTGACCAGCCAGGTCGGCACCTTGCTGATGCCCTTCAGCGCGAGCTTTGCGGTGAAGCCGCCGGAAGGTCTGAAGCAGACCACGCTGGTGCACACCTCGAAGAACTCGATGCTGGCCGACCTGATCATCGCCACGCTGTCGGGTGAGCCGTCGACGCGCGGCTTCCAGCCCTCGGGCAAGGAAGAGCCGCTGGCTTTCCGCCTCACCGGTAAGTTCAAGACGGCATTCCCCAACGGCAAACCCGCCGACCCGTTCGCGCGCGGCAAACCGGTGGACCCCGAGCAGTTTGAGGCAGACCGCAAGGCGCATCTGCGTGAGGCCGCTGCCGATAACACCGTGGTCATCGTCGGCGACGTCGACATGCTGACCGACGGCGCTGCTGTGGAAGTCCAGGAAATGTTCGGCCAGCGCGTGGCAGTGCCGCGCAACGGCAATCTGGCCTTCGCGCAGGGACTCGTCGAACAGATGGCCGGCGACAGCGCACTGATCAACCTGCGCAGCCGCGCGGCCTTCAGCCGTCCGCTGACGGTGATCAAGCAGATGGAAGCCCGGGCCCAGGAAACCTATCTTGGCAAGATCAAGTTGTTGGAAGACACGCTCAACCAGACCACCGAGAAGCTGCAGGCGCTGCAGAAGGGCAAGGCTTCGGGCAGTGCCACCGGCGGCGCGATCCTGACGGCGGAGCAGCAGGCCGAACTGGAAAACTTCCGCAAGAAATCGATCGAGACGCGCAAGGAACTCAAAGACGTACGCAAGAACCTGCGTGAAGAAACCGAAGCGCTGCAGTTGCTGACCAAGATCGTCAACATCGCACTGGTGCCGCTGCTGGTGATGTTGCTCGGCGTCGGCCTGGCCATTTCCAAGCGCCGCAAGGCCAATGCAAGGATCCGCGCGTCATGAACCGCAAACAGTTTCTGTGGCTGATGCTGGCTGTTGTACTGCTCGGCGGTGCGAGCCTCGCGCTGTTCTGGCAGGAGATCACCGCCTACCGCGACAGCGGCGCCAAAATCGGCGCCCGTCTGATGCCGGACATGAAAATCAGCGATGTCGCGAAACTGCGGCTGCAGGATGCTGAACAGGAAGTGACGCTGGCGCTGAAGGACAAGGTCTGGCGCGTGGAGCAGCGCGGCGGTTATCCGGCGGATTTCGCCGAGATCAGCGGCTTCATCCTGAAACTGCTCGACGTCAAAGTCGTGCAATCGGAAAGTGTCGGCGCCAGCCTGCATCCGCGGCTGAATCTGCTCGCGCCAGGCAAGGGTGGGAAAGAGGGTACCGGCACACTGGTGGAATTGAGCGATGCCTCGGGCAAGGTTCTGGTGAGCCTGATGCTGGGCAAGGTCTCTCTGAAAAAAGATCCGATGAACCCGCTGCCCAATGCCAAGGACGGCGTGCCGGCCGGCCGCCATGTGCTGGTCGCCGGACGTGGCGATACCGTGGCCGTGGTTTCCGATCCGCTGGAAAAAGCCGTGGCTTCGCCGGGTGCCTGGGTCGCCAAGGATTTCTTCAAGGCGGACCGCATCCGCACGCTGCAGCTGTCGGGCGAAGGCGTGTCGCCGTGGAAAATCGTGCGTGACGAGGAGTGGGGCCAGTGGAAATTCGCCTCCGGCGGCGGCACGCTTCATCCCAGCGCCGCGGTGACCGCGACCAATGCCTTGGGTGCGCTGGCGTTCAGTGATGTGGTGATCGATGACAAGGCCGGCACCGATAAAGTCGCCGTGCTTATCGCCGAGACTTTCGACAACCTGACCTACACCGTGAAACTGTCGCCGCAGGCTGATGGCGATTTCATCCTGCATTACAGCGTTGCCGGCACGCCACCGAAAACGCGCAAACCGGAACCAAAGGAAAAGTCCGAAGACGTTGCCAAGCTTGACAAGGACTTTGCCGACAACCTGCAGCGCCTCGAAGCGCGCGTGATGCTGGAGCAGGCGCGTTCGCAATGGGCCTTTCGGGTTCCGGGCAAGGCCGTCGCGCCGTTGCTGATGAAGCGCGAGCAGATGGCGGTGCCGGGGCGCTAGATCACAGCACCTGTTACTCAGGGATTCGTCAGGGGATCCGGAGTATCCCGTTGTTTGTATTGCTTATCCTGTTCTGTGCAGGGGTTATACTGCCATCATGAAACGGCTGATTCTCAGTGCTCTCATGCTGGCGGTATTGCCCGGTTGCACAACAACGCTTTATGGAACCCAGACCATTAGTGGCGGCTCCAGTACGACAACCACCGGCAGCTACGTGCGCGGCAGCACGCAAGCCGGCAACGTGCGACTGAGGGGCTCATTCGGTTCGCCGCCACCGGCCGGACCGCAGGGAGGCCAGGTCACCTTGTCGAGCAATGCGTCTGCTGTCCTCTTTCTCGGATTGGCCATTGCCGGTGTTGCCGAAGTTGCCGGCAGCTGGTTCAGCAAACCGCAGGAGCGTCGTGAACCGCTGGTGCCCGGCGGCATATCGCATACCTGTTCCTGTTATGGCTGGAATCCTGAATCATTGACGCCCGTACCCGAGCCGCAGTAACTTGCGGCGTTCTTCACTGTCTTGAGAGTTCCACGATGAGCAATAACAAAGTACCTGAATCCCCCGTCTTCCCCGCCGGCAAAAAATGGGAAATAAAAAAACGTCCGGGGATCTACGAATCCGACATCACCGCGATGGTGCGCGGCATGCTGAAGGATGAATCGATCAGCGCCGACCAGCGCAGCGCCTGGGAGCGCTGGCGCAATGACCCGGAGGGCCTGAAATGATCAAGACACAGCTGCTGAAATCCGCATTGCTCGGCGCCGCTCTGCTGGCGACGGCTTCCACTGTTGCCGCGCAGGCCTATCCATCGCGTCCGGTGCGTTTTGTCGTGCCCTATGCGCCCGGCGGCAGCACCGACACGCTGGCGCGTTCGATTGCTACGATACTGGCTGACCAGCTCGGTCAGCAGGTCGTCGTCGACAACCGCACCGGCGCCAACGGCGACATCGGCATGACCATTGTGGCGAAAGCCCCCGCCGACGGTTACACCGTTGTGCTCGGTTACATCGCCAACATCGGCATCGGCCCCAGCCTCTACGAGAAAATGCCCTATGACCCGGTGAAGGACTTCGCACCGATCACCCAGGTTGCCGGCGCCTCGAATATTTTTGTGACCCATCCCTCGCTGCCGGCGAAGAACTTCAAGGAGTTCATCGCCTACGCCAAGGCCAATCCGAAAAAAGTCAGTTTCGCCACTGCCGGTGTCGCAAGTGTCGGCCACCTGACCGGTGAACTGCTCAACGACATGGCCGGCATCGACATGCAGCACATCCCTTACAAGGGCAGCGGCCAGGCGATCTCCGATCTGGTCGGCGGTCATGTCAAGGTGATGATCAGCGGCATGGCGTCCACGCTGCCGCATGTGCGTTCGGGAAAACTCAACGGCATCGTCACCACCGGCTTGAAGCGCACGCCGGCGACGCAGGAAATCCCGACCATCGCGGAAACCTATCCGGGCTTCGAATCCAGTTCGTGGTTCGGCGTGCTGGCGCCCGCGGGAACGTCCAAGCCGGTCATCACGCGGCTCAATACCGGCATCCATAAATCGCTGCAGGATCCGGGCGTGATCAAACGGCTGGCCAATGTCGGCTTCGAGATTACCTACGGCACGCCGGAGCAGTTTGCGGCTTACATCCAGTCGGAGATCAAGAAGTGGGCGAAGGTGGTGAAGGCTTCAGGGGCGAAGCCGGAGTAAAGGTTGGCACTGCTTGAAAAATCCCGCTTCGGCGGGATTTTTGTTTTTTGGCGAAGCAGCCTAACGCTTCACAATTCCCAAACTTTCGTAAATCGGCCGTATCTGCTCCCGTAAACGGTGCCGGTTGCGCGCCAGAATCAGCGCGGCGGCCACGCAGCACAATCCTCCCAGCGTCAGCGTCGCCCGTGGGCCGATCAGGTCGGCGAGGGCGCCTGCGGTCAGTGCGCCGAAGGGCATGACGCCGAGGAAGGCTGCGGTGTAGAGGCTCATCACGCGGCCGCGTTTATCGTCGTCGACGATGGTTTGCAGGATGGTGTTTACCGATACCGAAGTTACCAGGATGCCGAAGCCGACTACCGACAGCAGCGGCAGCGCGATCCATACGGATGGCGCGTTCGAGAACAGCGCAAGGGCGGTGCCGGCAGCGAGTACGGCGATGATGATCAGGCGGACCAGGCCGCGGGCATTTTTGCGCGAGGCCAGGTACAGCGTGCCGCAGATCGCGCCGCCGCCGGAGGCGCTCATCAGGAAACCCATCAGCTCGGAATTGCCGTGGAAGACTTCACGCACCATCACCGGCATTAGCGTCGAATAGGGTGCGGCAAGCAGTGCCACCACCGACAGTGTCAGCAGCAGGGCGCGGATCGGCAGCAGATTCCAGGAGTATGCAAAACCTTCGCGCAGCCCGGCGAGCAGCGGTTGTTTGGAGGGCTTGCGCGGTTGGGTGCGCACGCGGATCAGCAGGAAGGAAATCACCACGGCGATATAGGTGATGGCGTTGATCAGGAAGCAGTGAGCTTCGCTCAAGACGCCGATCAGGATGCCGGCGAGGGCGGGGCCGACCATGCGGCCGCTGTTGGCCATCAATGAGGTCAGCGCGATGGCATTGGGCAGGTCTTCCTTGCCGTCGACCAGTTCCAGCAAATAGGCGTGGCGGATCGGCAGCTCGATGGAAACGAAGATGCCCATCATCATCGCAAGGACAATGATGTGCCAGGGTTGCAGGACGCCGGTCAGTGCCAGTACGGCGAGGGTGGCCGCCTGCAACAGTTCCAGCACCTGCGTGGCGAACATCGTGCGATGCAGATTGCAGCGGTCCGCCCACCAGCCCGCGACCGGGGAGAGCAGGAGGATCGGCAGGCTGCTGGCGAAGGACAGCACGCCCAGCAGCGTGGCGGAACCGGTGAGGCGGTAGAGCAGCCAGCTTTGCGCCACCATCTGGATCCAGTAGCCGATCAGCGCAAAAATCTGTCCGGCAAGAAACAGGCGGAAGTTGCGGTGACGAAGGGCGCGAAGGGAGGGAAAAGCCATGGTTTTCAAACGGGAAACCCTGATTCTACTTCATGGACTTCATGCCGAGAGCGGGTACCCGCTGCGGTAAAATGAAGACCTCCCATGTCTGATGAATCCTCCGCCGCTCCGGCCCGCCTGATCACCATTTATCAGTTGATGGCGGTGGTGCTGCTGTGGAACAGCGCCTACAAGGGTGCGCGTGTGCTCAACACGCTGTATGCGCTGGAAGTCGGCGCTTCCCCGTTGCATATCGGCCTGCTGCTGTCGACCTATGGCGTGTTCCCGCTGCTGCTTGCGGTGTATGCGGGGCGCCTCGCCGATCGTTACGGCGCGCGCATTCCGATCATCTCCGGCATGACGGTGTGTACGCTGGGCGTTGCACTGCCGTGGTTCATGCCCAGCCTGCCGCTGCTGTTTATTGCCGCGGCGGTCACCGGTTTCGGTTTCATTCTCGGCCAGGTCGCGCTGCAGTCGCTGGTCGGATCGCTGGGCGAGGGTGATGAACGCACCAAGAATTTCAATTTTTATGCGCTGGTGATTGCGGTCGCGGATTTTGTCGGGCCGGTGTTTGCCGGGTTCTCGATTGACCATGCCGGCCATGTCGCGACCTATCTTTTTCTCAGCACGCTGAGTCTCGCCGGCGCAGTGGCGCTGATGGTGATGGCCAAGCGCGTGCCGCGGCACCGCCGCCCGGAACCGCGGCCCGCGGAACACCGCATGTCCGATCTGTTCGGCGACGCCGACATGCGCCGTATCCTGATTGCCAGCGCGGTGGTGATGACCGGCATCGACCTGTTCCAGCTTTATCTGCCGCTGTACGGCCATCAGATCGGCCTGTCGGCGTCGGCAATCGGCATGATCATGGGCTCGGCGGCTGTGGCGGCCTTTGTGTCGCGCGCGCTGATTCCGCTGATGGTGCCGCGCTACGGCGAAGAGAAAACACTGCTTTATGCCCTGTTCCTGACCGCGGCGATGTTCGTGCTGGTGCCGTTTTTCACCAACGCCCTCGTGCTCGGCGCAATCTGCTTTACGCTGGGCCTCGGCATGGGGCTGGGCCAGCCGCTGACGGTGATGCTTTGTTACAACTATTCCCCTTCGGGCCGCTCGGGTGAATCGCTGGGGCTACGTATTGCCATCAACAATTCGATGCATGTGATCGTGCCGACGGTGTTCGGCGGGGTTGGCGCCGCTTTCGGCATCGGTCCGGTGTTCTGGATCAACGCCGGCGTGATTGCCGCGGGCAACTGGTACTCGCGCCGGCGCGCGCCGGCAGGCTGAGGACGGCGCATGTCGATCCATCTCGTCCTGTTCGTAGTGCTGCTCAATATGAGCGCCTTCCGAGCGAGCAAGGTGCTGGTGTCGCTGTTCGCGCTGGAACTCGGTGCGCCGCAGCTAATGCTTGGCGCCATCGTTGCGCTGTATTCGCTGTGCCCGATGCTACTGGCGCTCTATGCCGGCAAGCTCACCGACCGTGTCGGCGTGCGCTGGCCTCTGGCCCTGGGTTCGGCGGGCATCGCCCTCTCGCTGGTGCTGCCGGGACTGCTGCCGAAGCTGCCGGTGCTTTACCTGTCGGCGTTGCTGATCGGCGCCTCGCATGTGTTCTACAACATTGCGGTGCAGAACCTGATCGGTACGCTGAGCACCACGAACGAAGCGCGCACCCGCAATTTCAGCAATTTCAGTCTGGTGATCGCCAGCGGCGGTTTTGTCGGCCCGCTGATCGCAGGGGTTGCAATTGATACCGTTGGTCATGCCATTGCCTATTTGATGATTGCCGCCGGGCCGGCCACCACAGCGGCTATCATGTTCTCGGCTCGCCGCCGTCTGGATGCCCTGCGCGGCGGCAAGTCCAAGGGCGAGGAAGAGGCTGTTTATGCGGTCGGCCTGCTGAGCAATGTGCCGTTGCGCCGCACCCTGATCACCAGCGGCATCATCCTCACCGCCATTGACCTGTTCCAGTTCTATATGCCGATCTACGGTCATGCCATCGGCCTGTCGGCGTCGGCGATTGGCATGGTACTGGCGATGTTCGCTGCCGCGTCCTTCATCGTACGCATCGTCATGCCGCGGCTGGTCGAGCGCTTCAGCGAAGAGCAGGTGCTGACTACCTCGATCTTTATTGCCTCGGCGACCTATATGCTGTTCCCGCTGGTGGAGAGCGGCCTGGTGCTCGCGGCCATCGCTTTCCTGCTCGGCCTTGGCACCGGTTGCGGCCAGCCGCTGACGTTGATGATGATTTATGCCCGTGCGCCGGAGGGCCGTTCCGGCGAGGCGCTGGGCCTTAGAATGGCAATCAACAATGTGACCCACATTGCAGTACCGCTGTTTTTCGGCGCGGTCGGTACGGCTTTCGGTGTGGCGCCGGTATTTCTCGCCAATGCCGTCATGCTCGGCGCCGGCGGCATGATCAGCCGCCGGCGCTGACTTTGATATTACTGCCCCCGATATAATTTCCTTTTTGACATTCCTTATTCACCGTCAGTAACCACCTTCAGGACGCCACCATGAAAATCGCCATCATCGATGACTATCAGGACGCCTTCCGTCAACTCGAGTGCACCAAAAAACTCACCGGTCACGAACTGCTGGTTTACACCGACACCGAAAAAGACCCCGCAAAACTCGCCGAACGCCTTATGGATGCGGACATCGTGGTGCTGACCCAGCAGCGTTCGAAAATGCCGCGCGCCGTGGTCGAAAAGTTGCCCAAGCTCAAGCTGATCAGCCAGACCGGGCGCAATGTCTATCACATCGATATCGAAGCCTGCACCGAGAAGGGCGTGGTCATATCTGCCGGCGGCGCCGGCAACCCGAATCCCACGGCGGAACTGGCCTGGGCGCTGATCCTCGCCGCGCTGCGCCGCATTCCGCAGGAAGTGCAGCGCTTGAAGAACGGACAGTGGCAAGGGTCGGTCGGTGTTGGTCTTTCCGGCAAGACGCTGGGCATATATGCCTACGGCCGCATCGGCAGTCTGGTCGCTCAAGTCGGCAAGGCCTTCGGCATGCACGTGTGGTGCTGGGGGCGTGAAGGTTCCACAGCGAAGGCCAAGGCGGCCGGTTTCGAGATTGCGCCGAGTCGTGAAGCGTTTTTTGCGGAGTCCGATGTGATCTCGATTCATTTGCCGCTGAACGATGGCACGCGCGGCATCGTCACCGAAGCGGATCTCACCCGCATGAAACAGACCGCACTGATCGTCAATACCAGCCGTGCGCCGATCATTGCCAGGGACGCGCTGGTCAAGGCGCTGAAGACCGGCCGTCCCGG
This sequence comes from Burkholderiales bacterium, assembly GCA_030833315.1. Classification (GTDB taxonomy): domain Bacteria; phylum Pseudomonadota; class Gammaproteobacteria; order Burkholderiales; family SG8-41. The sequence goes on along the minus strand of JAURHM010000025.1, from coordinate 1,653 downwards.
TCGCGCCGCGATCGACGTGTTCGAGGAAGAGCCGGTGCTCAATGCCAATCATCCGCTGATCGGCATGGACAACGTGGTGTGCACACCGCACCTGGGTTATGTCGAAGAGCGTACTTATGACGCCTACTACGGCACTGCGGTGGAGCAGATTCTGGCCTATATCTCCGGTGCACCGATCAATGTCGCCAATCCGGAAGTTCTGAAAAAATAAAATAATCCGGCGTTTGTAGCCTGGGGGGAGAGCAGCATGAGCACAAAAAAAATGCGTTGCGGTGTGGCTGCAGTCGAGGCCTTGCGTGCGGCCGGCGTCAGCAAAATCTTCGGTCTGATGGGGTCAAGCACACTGGAGATGTACGACGCGCTGTATGACGCGAAGGACATCGAATACATCGGCGTACGCCACGAAAACTGCGGCATGCACATGGCCGATGCCTATGGCCGCGTAACGCAGACGCCGGGCGTATTCATCTGCGGTCAGGCGGGTCCGGGTTCGGCGAATATGGTGCTCGGTCTGGCGCAGGCGAAGTTTGCCTATTCGCCGGTGGTGGCGATCACCGGTCTGGCCTCGACCGAACATCTCGGCCGTGACGCGTTCCAGGAAATCGATCAGAACACCTTGTTCCTGCCGGTGACCAAACGCGTGATGACGGTGCCGCGTCCGGAGCGCATTCCGGAATTCATTCTCGAAGCCTTCCGCGTCGCCAACAGCGGCCGCCGCGGTCCGGTGGTGGTGAACATTCCGCGTGACCTGTTCAACCACGACATCGACGTGAACATGCCGATGCACGCGCCGGCAAGCAGCCGTCCGCCCGCCGCTGATCCGGCCGCGCTGGCGGAAATCAGCAAAATGATCCTCGCCGCGAAAAAACCGGTGTTCCACGCCGGCGCCGGCATCAAGTGGGCGCGGGCCAGTGCGAAGCTGATGGCGCTTGCCGAGAAACTGCAGATTCCCGTGACCAGTTCCGCCGGACACGCCGACATCCTGCCGGTGGATTTCCCGCTGCATGCCGGCGGTGTCGGGCCGCGCGGCAATCCGGTGGCCAGCGATCTCACGCGCGAAGCCGATCTGATCATCGCCCTCGGCACGCGGCTCGGTTTCAATACCACCTTCTACAAATACACCGACATCGCGTCCGGCGCGAAGATCATCCAGATCGATGTTGATCCTGCCGCCCTGGGGCGTTATTTCCCCACCGCACTGGCGGTGACAGCGGATGCTGGTTCGGTGATCGACGGTCTCACCGCACTGATGGCGCCGATTGCCGCCGACAAAGCGCCGTGGCAGGCCCGCAACGCGCAGTACCTGAAAGCGCGTGCGGCATTGTGGGCCGAGCGCGAAGCATCAGGTGCCCGCACGCAGACGCCGCTGCATCCGGATGTCATTTACTCGGAACTGCGCAAGGCGGCGCCGCGTAACTCAATCTTCACGCTCGATGCCGGTACCACCGGTTTCCAAGCCACTGACCAGCTACCCTGTTACGAAGCACCCTCACTGCTGACCCCGCTGGATTGCGGCATGGTCGGCTTTTCGTATTCGGCGGCCATCGGCGCCAAGGTTGCCGCGCCGCACCGTGCAGCGATTTCGCTGATGGGCGACGGCGGTTTCGGCATGACCATGGGTGAGATGACCACCGCGGTGATGAGCAACATCCC
>JAURHM010000097.1 GCA_030833315.1 Burkholderiales bacterium | reverse complement strand
TGTCGGGATCGAGTCCGAGGTTGAACTGATCTTCCCAGCGGAATTCGAAACGTGCCTTGGACAACGCGTTGTCGCGGATCTGCGCACCGGGGTGGCCCTTGGCGAGATCGGCAGCGTGTGCCGCCACCTTGTACGCCATGATGCCGTCCTTGACGTCGTTCTTGTCGGGCAGGCCCAGATGCTCTTTCGGCGTGACATAACAAAGCATCGCCGTGCCGTACCAGCCGATCATTGCGGCGCCGATGGCCGAAGTGATGTGGTCATAACCCGGAGCGATATCAGTGGTCAGCGGTCCCAGCGTGTAGAACGGCGCCTCATCGCAATACTTCAGCTGAAGCTCCATATTCTCCTTGATCATGTGCATCGGCACATGGCCCGGGCCTTCGATCATCACCTGCACATCGTGCTTCCACGCCACCTGTGTCAGTTCACCCAGGGTTTTGAGTTCGGCCAACTGCGCTTCGTCATTGGCGTCATAAATCGAGCCCGGGCGCAGGCCGTCGCCGAGCGAGAACGCGACGTCGTATTTCTTGAGCAGTTCGCAGATTTCCTCGAAGTGCGTGTAGAGGAAACTTTCCTTGTGGTGGGCGAGGCACCACTTCGCCATGATCGAACCGCCGCGCGACACAATACCGGTCATGCGTTTGGCGGTCATCGGGATATACGGCAAACGGACGCCGGCGTGAACGGTGAAGTAATCGACGCCCTGCTCGCACTGCTCAATCAGCGTATCGCGGTAGATTTCCCAGGTCAGTTCTTCGGCCTTGCCATCAACTTTTTCCAGCGCCTGATAGATGGGCACCGTGCCGATCGGCACCGGCGAATTGCGAATGATCCACTCGCGGGTTTCGTGGATGTGCTTGCCGGTGGACAGATCCATCACCGTGTCGCCGCCCCAGCGAATTGCCCAGGTCATTTTTTCGACTTCCTCCTGAATGCCGGAAGACAGCGCCGAGTTGCCGATATTGGCGTTGATTTTCACCAGGAAGTTGCGGCCGATGATCATCGGCTCGATTTCCGGGTGGTTGATGTTCACCGGGATGATCGCGCGGCCGCGTGCCACTTCATCACGTACGAATTCGGGTGTGATGATTTTAGGAATCGCTGCACCGAAATGCTGACCCGGATGCTGTTTGGTCAGCAGCTCGGAAAGACCTTCGCGCCGCTGGTTCTCGCGGATCGCGATGTATTCCATCTCCGGCGTAACAATACCTTTGCGCGCATAGTGCATCTGCGTCACGTTCATGCCGGGCTTGGCAATGCGCGGTTTGCGGGCGAGATTGAAACGCAGACTGGCGAGTGCCGGATCGGCAAGACGCTCCCGGCCGTAACGAGAGCTCGGGCCGTCGAGCTCAACGGTATCACCGCGCTTCTCGATCCACTGCTGACGCAGGGGAGCGAGCCCGGAGCGGATATCGATTTTTGCCGCGGGATCGGTGTAAGGGCCCGAGGTGTCATACACAAAAATCGGCGGATTCTTTTCAGCGCCCATCGAAGCCGGCGTGTCGGATTGGGTGATCTCGCGCATCGGCACCTGAATGTCGGCGCTGGAACCCGGGATGTAAACCTTGCGTGAATTCGGCAGCGGTTTCACCGCGCCGGCGTCAACCTGGGCGGCGGTATTCAGGAACTTCGGGTTTGCATTCATGTCACTCACTCCAGGAGGGGGAAACGTCGGAGAGAGCGGGGATGGAGATCCGGATGAAGAGATCTTCCACGCTTCCCTACGACGGCATTATCCGTATCAGGTTATGAGGGTTTGTCTCACCCTGCGGCACCCGCCGCAAGGACCCCTACGTGTGATGTTTAAGCTAATGGAATTATGGGATAATTGCAAGCTAGAAACAACCGACACGCCGCGCCAATTCCTCTTTTTTGACAAGCACTTAACCACTCATGAACGCCACCACACCGGTCTCTGCTTCGTCTTCGGATATGGAACGCAACCGTTTCTTCATGGTTGAGCAGCAGATCCGCACCTGGGAGGTGCTCGATCCGGTCATTCTCGACCTGCTGATGCGCGTGCATCGAGAAGACTTCGTGCCCGCCGCACACCGTGCGCTGGCCTTTGCCGACATGGAGCTGCCGCTGGGTCACGGTGAGGTGATGCTGTCGCCCAAAACGGAAGCGCGCATGCTGCAGTCGCTGATGATCAAAAACACCGACTCGGTGCTGGAAATCGGCACCGGCAGCGGTTTCATGACCGCCCTGCTCGCCAGTCTCGCGCGTCAGGTTGTCAGCGTCGACATCGTTCCCGAATTTACCCGCTCGGCTGCCGCCCGGCTTTCCGAAGCGGGCATCAGGAATGCAACGCTCGAAACCGGTGACGCCGCTCGCGGCTGGGACAAACACGGCCCTTATGACGTCATCGTGCTGACCGGCTCGGTTCCGGTTTTACCCGAAAGCTTCCAGCACAGCCTTAATCCCGGCGGACGGCTGATTGCCGTGGTCGGTGAAGCCCCGGTGATGCAGGCGCAGCTGGTGACCCGCACAGCCGGTACCGCCTGCAGCGCCGTGACTTTGTTTGAAACCTGTATCCCGTCGCTGAAAAACACGCTGCAGCCGCAGCGTTTCAAGTTCTAAACCGGTATGACCCGCGCAAGCCGCCCATCCCTGGCCTTTGCCGTTGCCCTGCTGTGCTCCGGCGCGCAGGCTGTTGCCGCTGATCTGCTGGAAATCTATCGTCTGGCCCTGGCCTCCGATCCGGTTTACAGCTCTGCGCGCGCCGGCTGGACAGCGTCCCAGGAAAAACTGCCGCAAGGGCTGGCCGGCTTGCTGCCGCAGGCTTCTGTCTCGGCATCCACGCAATACAACGACCGCGACCTGCGCTTCCGCAATCCGACACTCTCCGGCAGCCAGGCGCAATACAACTCGAACTCAGCCTCACTGTCGATTTCGCAGCCGCTGTACCGCAAACAGAATCTGGTGGCCTACGACCAAGGCAAAACCCAGGTCGCGCTCGCCGATGTGCAGTTTGCCTCGGCCGGACAGGACCTGATCCTGCGCGTCGCCCAGGCTTATTTTGATGTGCTGCTCGCCAGCGCCAGTCTGTCGTTTACCGAAGCCCAAAAGACCGCCATCGGACAGCAACTGGAGCAGGCCAAGCGCAACTTCGAGGTCGGCAACGCCACCATCACCGACACGCATGAAGCCCAGGCCCGTTACGATCTGGTCACTTCGCAGGAAATTGCGGCGCGCGCCGATGTTGAAGTCAAAAACCGCGCTCTTGAACAACTGATCGGCCGTCAGGCGCCGGCGATT
>JAURHM010000022.1 GCA_030833315.1 Burkholderiales bacterium | reverse complement strand
TTCTAGCGCTCGAACACGCTGTTCAAGGCGCGCAAAATCTGCATCGCTAACAGCCAAGGCTGAATTAAATACAACATGGCTTGCAATGAGGCTCAATGCAATAAATGTTGCCGCTTTTTTACTTGAGTTGCCCGTGCGCTTGCGATTGTGTTGAAGGTTTTCTCGATTACGAATGTGGAATTTCATTTTTTCTCCTTCGCTTATTTTACGGCCTGGTGTTTGCGGATGTAGTTTTCGTGGCGGAACAGGAAGTCAGGTCCGATCAGCCGGTGATCGAAGCGGCCGTCCGGCCGGAAGCGCAGATCGAAAAAACCGACCTCCCGTGTTCCCCAATGTAGCATGGTCGGTGCGCTGTTGACGCAGGCAGTGGCGGGGGCCCACAGGTAATAAATGCCTTCAAACGAGAACGTCCGGGTCTGGTGCTTGTGCCCGGTGCTGATGACGCGGACGCCGAAGCGCTTGCAAAGCGCCAGCAGTCGCGTGCGGCTCACTGAATCGATGCAGGACTGCCGCGTCCACGGATCGTCGTAGTCGGGTTCAGTCGGGTGATCGAGGAAGACGGGTTTGTGCATGAACAGCGCGACGGGGCGCCCCTGCCAGCCGGCGAGTGTCTGCTCCAGCCATTCCCATTGATCGGCCTCCGCGACCTGACCCTGGCTGCCCAGCAATTGCGCGTTGATGCCGACAAAGCCCCAGCCGGCGGCATCAAAGGCCCAGCGTTCGGTGCCGAAATGTTTGATGAAGCGGGCTCGGCGCGCATCGTCGATGCGTTTGGGCATATGGCCGGAAACAATGTTGTCGCCGATATCGTGGTTGCCCGGCAGGCAGCGGAATGGAACCGGCAGCTTTGCGATCTGCTCGCTCGCGAAGGCGTGATCGTTGTCATTGTCCGGGTCCGACATGATCAGATCACCGTTGGCCACGACCAGATCGGGTTTTTCGCGGGTGATCCACTCGATCACCTTGGTCCAGTTGTCGAGGTGATGTTCCTGTCCGGCACCGAGATGGATGTCGGAGACTTGAACCAGGCGGAATTCTTTCATGATACGGTTTTTGTCCTTTGGTATCTGCGGGTCACTGCGGGCTGCAGAATTGGCGAGCGCCAGCATAACAAAGCGCGATGGGTACTTCATGTGACCGGTAAAAACCGCTGAAAGCGGCGGCTCGGGGTATCCCTGTTATGTAATTTTCCGTTATCTGGACTGCGGGTATGCCTGCTCTGATTCATCGCATTGCCCCGACCGGGTTCATGGGTTAGATTCGCCGGTAGTTTTCGGTAAATGCAGAATCTTTTGTATCCAGCATCGGGAGTTAACATGATTCAGAAAATCCGTTTGGTGATTCCGGAAGCGCCGTCGCCGCAGGCCGTTGCGGTAACCGAGGCTCGCGCTGTTGCCAAGGGCGGTATCCGCCTCGGTATCCTCGATAACAGCAAGGGCAATGCCGACCATCTGCTGCGCTTCATCGTCGAAGGCGTCAAGGCGCTGCTGCCGGTGGCCTCGGTCGTGGCCTTGCGCAAGGACAGTGTCAGCCTGCCGGCTCCCGCTGCCATTCTTGATCAACTCGCTGCGGAATCGGATTATGTCCTCTCCGCAATGGGTGATTGAGGGTCGTGCACGTCGTGGAGTGTCCACGACATGTCGACCCTGCGTAAACGCGGTTTGACCACTGCGGTCATTGTTTCTGGTCCCTTCCTCAAATTGGGGCAGTCACAGGCACGCGTATTCGGTGTTCCTGATCTGCCACTCATCGAGATCCCGCACCCGCTTGGCGGTCTGGCCATCGATCAGGTCAGGGCGCGCGCCGACCATGCAGTGCCGCAATTCGTGAAGCTGCTGAAGGAGAATTCGCAATGAGCAAGCTCGCGCAGATGCTGCAGGCGCCGGGCATGAGCATCGAGGCCGACGGTGACTTTGATGCCGTCAATGCGATGGTCATGGAAAAAGGCTGGGGTGATGGCCTGCCGGTGGTGCCGCCGACCGAGGAGCGTGTCGCGGCCATGCTGGAATACTGTGACCGTCCCTGGGATCAGCCGATCGCCAAAATCCCGCCACGTTGGGGTGAGGCGACGCCGCTGCGCCTGGCGGCGAACGCGGTGATGGCGGGCTGCGAGCCGCGTTATTTCCCGCTGTACATGCTGGCCATCGAAGCGATGTGCGAGGAACCGCTGAATCTATATGGCGTTCAGGCGACGACGCATCTTTGCGCGCCGCTGGTCATCGTCAACGGTCCGGTGGCTAAGGAACTCAACATCAATAGCGGCCACAATGCCTTCGGCCCCGGACACCGCGCCAACGCCTCCATCGGCCGCGCGATCCGTCTGGCGCTGCTCAATATCGGCGGTGCGATTCCGGCGCTCGGCGATATGTCGACTTTCGGCTCGCCGGCGAAATACAGCTATCTGGTTGCGGAGAACGAGGCGGAGAACCCCTGGGAGCCGCTGCATGTCGAACGCGGCCTGCCGCGCGAGGCCAGCGCGGTGACCGTGATCGGTGCGGAGTGCCTGCATAACGTCAACGATCATGAGAGTCTCGACGGCGAGGGCGTGCTGACCACCATTGCCGGCACGATGTGTACCACCGGCTCAAACGATGTGTATTACAAGGCGCAGCCGCTGGTGATCATGGGTCCGGAGCATGCCAGGGCTGTTGCCGCGAAATATTCAAAAGCGGAAGCCAAACGTTTTCTGCATCAGCATGCGACACTGCCGGTCGGCCGCTTCTCCAAAGACAATATCGAGCGGCGGATCAAGGTCACCTTCAAGGATCGGCTGGCCAATCCCAAGCCGGAAGATCTGATGTATGCCGTGCAGAAACCGGAAGACATTCTGCTGGCCGTCATCGGCGGCGCCGGCAAACATTCGGCTTTTGTGCCGACCTTCGGTGCGACCTTGCCGGTGACGCGTGCGCTGAAAACCGCGGATGGCCGTCTGGCGAAGTCGGTGGGGGATTTCAGGCGACGTTGATTCCGAGGGCCGGTTTGCAGTATCCGGTGCCGCGGCATTTTTGCTGCGGCATTTTTTATAATAAAAACAGCGCTTGCCGCGGGACGTGCGGCAGGGTCACTCAGTGGCGCGGGGTTGTCAGTGATGGTCTGACATTGACGGCGCGGCGGGTAGCGTCATCGTTCTTTTTGAAAAGGCTGTCTCGATTGAGCATGGAATTTCCTGATATTGATGGCGCATGCGTGAGCGGTATGGGCTGGAGGTGGTGAGTTAGGCTTATGCAATATCCGAGCCTGAAAAAATAGCCAATTAAAACAATTGGTTGCTGATTATTCCCGGTAAATCAGGACTTTCCCACGGATACCGTCGTGTGCCGAAGACTGCAGGCGTGAGGGTGGCCATAAGTAACTGATTGTTTGTGAATTTACCGGTCGCTCTCGGGCGAGGTACAAAAAACGCGGCGGCATCAGCCGCCGCGTCGACTCAGGCGACACCCGAAGGGCGCCGCGCAGCCGGCAGGAGGAGGGGCCTCCCGGCTGGAGTTCTGGAGTCGAGCCGTTTAATGCTTGACGCTGGGGTTCAGGAACAGCGCGGCACCCAGTTGCTCAACTTTGCGAGCGATCCAGACGAAGCCGTCGACGATTGCGTCGGCGTCTTGCATCGCGTTAATCGCGACCTGACGCTCCTGCTCGCTCATGCGAACGGTGTTGATCTTCTCGAAGATGACTGAGCCAAATTTGATTTTGAGATCGTTGTTCATGTTAGTTTTCCTTACCTTTCCAGTAGTTCGCCGTCCCGGCGTTGAGGTCTCACTGTGTTTAACTTCAATGAGTTCGGACTGAAGTATAGACTGCACTATGAGCATAATGTTGCATCGCAACAGCTGATTTATTGTCACTGTTCGAGATACTTATGGTAAGGTGAATGCCAACTATGGCTCAGCGCTTGCCACCACTGAACGCTTTGAAGGCTTTTGAGGCCGCCGCACGCCATTTGAGCGTGAAAAAAGCTGCAGTCGAGCTCAATGTGACCCCGGCGGCGGTCAGCCACCAGATCCGCACGCTGGAAGAGTATCTCGACGTCCAGTTGTTTCATCGCTACAACCGGGCCCTTGAGTTGACGGACGCGGCCCGGGCCTGTCTGCCCAAGCTTCGCGAAGGTTTCGATTGTCTGGCCCAGGCAGTGGAGCGGCTGCGCACTCACACCAGCGGGGGCATGCTGACTGTCAGTGTGGCGCCGTCTTTTGCCTCGCGCTGGCTGATGCCGCGGCTGCACCGTTTCATCGCGGCGCATCAGGAGATCGATGTCCGGGTATCCGCACGCATGCGCAGGGTCAGCGTTGACGGCAAGGACGATGTGGCCGAGCGTGCCACCATTGATACTTGGCTTGATGATTCCGATGTCGCCATCCTTTACGGACATGGCCATTATCCCGAACTGGATGTGCATCGCCTGCTGTCGCTGACCATATCGCCGATCTGCAGTCCCAAGCTGCTCACCGGCGAACATCCGCTGCGAACACCCGAAGATTTGAGGCACCACATGCTGCTGCATGACGATACCGGCGACATGTACGACGGTGAGTCGTTCTGGGAAGTCTGGCTGGAGGCGGCCGGCATTACGGACATCGACGCCAAGCGCGGTGCCCGTTTCAGCCATGCCGTGCTGGCTTTTGAAGCGGCGATTGATGCCGTCGGCGTGGTCGCTTCGATGCCTTTGCTCGCTGCGGAGGAACTGGCATCGGGGAAACTGGTCATGCCGTTTGACCTGAAGGTGCCGCTGACTTCAGCGTATTACCTGGTGTGCGAGCCGCATGCCAAGACCCGGCCGGCAGTCGCGGCTTTCCGCGACTGGCTGATCGCTGAAGCTGCCAAGGACGATGGCGCCAGCGGGTCCTGACGCTCAGGCGGGTTTTGCGGCGGCGCGCGAAATCTGCCGGTCATCAATCGGCAGGTTGAGCAGGGCGGCGACGATGCCCATGCCTATGGTCAGTACCCACATGATGGTGTACGAACCCGTGGTGTCAAACACATAGCCGCCGATCCATACCCCGGCAAAACTGCCGACCTGATGGAAAAAGAAGGCGATGCCGGTCAGCGTCGACAGATACTTCACGCCGAACACATGGGCGATCAGTCCGCCGGTCAGCGGCACCGTGCCCAGCCACAGGAAGCCGATCACCGAAGCGAATAAATAAACCGTTATTGGCGTCACTGGCAGTGAAATGAATAGCGCAATGGCGATTGAGCGCATCAGATAGAGCAATGACAGCAGATATTTTTTGGTATGTTTGCCGCCCAGCCAGCCCCAGGCATAACTGCCGATCATGTTGAAAAAGCCGATCAGCGCCAGTCCCAGCATGCCGGTTTCCGGCGTCATTTTCTGATCGACCAGATAAGCCGGAAAATGCACGGCGATGAACAGCAACTGGAAGCCGCAGACCGTATATGCCAGGCACAGCAGCATATAACCGCGGTGGCCGGCGGCTTCACGCAGGGCTTCGCTGATCGACTGTTTGTGCATTGAGGCGGCCTGCGCTTTTTTGTCTTCGACCAGTGCGCTCGACAGCGGGATGATCACCAGAACGGTAAGAGCCAGGATGACCAGCGCCTGATGCCAGCCGACCTGATTGATCAGCCATTGGCCGTAAGGCAGCATCGCAAACTGACCAAATGATCCGGCGGCGCCGGCGACGCCGAGTGCGACGCTGCGTTTTTCCGGCGGGAAAGAGCGGCCGATGACACCGAACACGATCGAGAATCCGCTGCAGCCCAGCGAGACGCCGATCAGCAGGCCAGCGCTCAGCGTCAGCTCCAGGCCGGTAGAGGAGACCGACATCAGGCAAAGGCCGATGGCGTAGAGAATGGCGCCGCCGATCAGCACACGCGCAGTGCCGAACCGGTCGGCAATCAGACCGGTGATCGGCTGCGAAATGCCGTACAACAGGTTCTGGATGGCAATTGCGATGGCGAAGGTTTCACGGCCGATGCCGAGATCGGCGGTCATCGGCTGTAGGTAGAGGCCAAAGTTGTGACGCACCCCCAAGGCAATCGTCAGGATCATGCCGCCGCAGAACAATACGGCGGCGGGAGTGCGCCAGGTGGATGTGGTCATTGTGGTCTGCTGCCCAAAAAGCCGATTCTAACGGATGTCAGGTCTGTGCTTTTCAGGGGGCAGTCAAAGGGGCTTTTCCGGTAGAATGCTGCACTTGCGAAATCAGGGGTAATCAGGCTGATCGCGGGTTATACCGCTTCGATCGGCATCGAAAAACCTGACCGCAGATTGTTTTTAACGAGTTCCGTTTCCCGGGGAGTGGCGCAGTCCGGTAGCGCAGGGCGTTTGGGACGCCAAGGTCGCAGGTTCGAATCCTGTCTCCCCGACCAGAAAATCCGTTTTTACCGTCCTTTCTTTTTTGGGTACCACCCGCTTCAATCATGTCCTACGTCATCGCCCTGGGCGCATTTCTCGGCTTTATCGTTCCGCACAATCCGGTGCTGGTGCTGTCGGTTCTGGCAGTCCTGTTGCTTGCCAAGGGTATTTTTGATGTGCGCTACAGCCACCTCCAGCTGTTCAAAAAGCCCTCGCCGTTTTTGCATTACTGCAAGAACCTGATGGAGCGTGACGAAGATATCTCGCACGCGGCATTCAGTTACCTGCTGCAGCTGCTGGTATTCGGCATGCTCGCCGGCGGCGGCATATATGCGATGGTGAGTTTCCTGCGCGGTTGAACGTCCCTTACGGTCTAAGCGTAAACGGGCTGAAATCGGTATTGCGGTCGTAGTGGTCTTCCTGTTCGACCCGTTTCAGAAACCCCACAATCCGGTAGGTCAGCGGCGTCAACACGATTTCAACGCCGACCTTTGTGACAAACTGCGCCGCCATTACCAGCGGCAGCTTGTCGTCGGGAATGATGCCGGCGCCATAAAAGGCCAGCGGGTAGAACAGCATTGAATCAACGGCTTCCCCGGCGATGGTTGAGCCTATGGTACGCGTCCACAGCCAGCGTCCCTGCGTGGCCACTTTCATTTTCGCCAGCACATAGGAATTGACGAACTCGCCGCAGAAATAGGCGAGCATTGAAGCGGCGACGATGCGGGATGTGTTGCCGAAGGCGATTTCGTAGGCTTCCTGATGCGGCCAGAACGGTGCCGGCGGCAGTGCGACCACCACGGTTGCCATGAATGATGCGAATCCCAGTCCAGCAAATCCCGCCCAGATCACCCGGCGCGCGCGGGCATAGCCGTACACTTCGGTCAGGATGTCGCCGAAGACGTACGAGATCGGGAAAAACAGCACGCCGGCACCGAAAGTCACCACGCCCAGCCAGGGTAGATCGAGTTGCGCGATTTTTGCCGGACCGATCAGGTTGGAACAGATCAGCACGGTGACAAAAGCCACCATGACGAACTCGTAGTAACGGTAATTGCGCGAGGTGTTCACCGGGGTTTGCCGATCAGGTCAGCGCTGCGGCGCAGTGCTGCTGGAATCCCGGGCGTTTTGACACCGTGCGGAACCAGCGTTCGTAGTGCGGCAGGGCGGGGCGTTCGATCGGCACATTGAACCAGCGGTGCGCCAGCACGGCGTGAGGTATGTCGGCCATCGTGAATGCGGTGCCGGTAAAGTATTCGTTTTTCGCCAAATGGGCGTCGGCCATTTCCAGGTAGGCGGCCAGTTTTTTGCGGTTGTCTTCGACTTCCGCCATATTGCGTTTTTCAGGCGGCGTGCGGATCAGTATCCAGAACACCGGTTTCATGTGTATCCACAGCGTGGTGCTATACCACTCCATCCAGCGGTCGGCGTCAGCAGCGGCCCGCGCTTCCTTCGGGCAGAGGGTGCCCAGTCCGTGTTTGCGCGCAAGGTAACGCACGATGGCATGGGATTCCCAGAGCAGGAAACCGTCGTCGCTGATCAGCGGCACCAGCGCGTTCGGATTCATCTCGCGGTATTCCGGCGTGTTGTTGACGCCGAACTGCATGCCGGCATCAATGCGCTCATATGGCAGAGACAGTTCAGCGCAGGTCCACAACACCTTCTGCACATTGATCGAGTTGGTGCGCCCCCAGATTTTCAGCATGCCCCGGCTCCTGTTGCGGTAATTCGGATCAGCGGACAGTTTACATGAAGGAAGATTGCTGGTCGTTGGCGCCAAGCTATAATGCTCCAGCGTTTTTATTCACTCAATGGCGGAGGAGCAGCATGGGCAGCATGATTGAACTGACGGCCTCGGATGGCCACAAATTCGGTGCCTACAAGGCGGAGCCGTTAGGCAAGCCGCGCGGCGCGGTCGTGGTGGTGATGGAGATCTTTGGCGTCAACAGTCATATCCGTTCGGTGGCTGACGGTTACGCCGCGGACGGCTATCTGGCCATTGCGCCGGCGATGTTCGACCGCGTGCAGCGCAACTACGAGTGTGGTTACACGCCGCCGGAAATCGAAGTCAGTCGCGGACTGATGCAGAAAGCGAGCCTCGATGACGCGATCAAGGACGTGACTGCGGCGATCAAAGCCGTCGAGTCCGCCGGCAAGGTTGGTATCGTCGGTTATTGTTGGGGCGGAACCGTGGCCTGGAAAGCTGCGGCGGATGTTGCGGGCCTGGCCTGTTCCGCGCCGCATTACGGCGGTGGCATCCCTAACCATGCTTCACTGCAGGCGAAATGTCCGGTGATGTTCCATTGGGGCGAAAAGGACCAGTCGATTACGCTTGAGGCGGCGCAGAAGGTCAAGGCTGCGCAGCCGCAGTGGGAGCATCACTTCTATCCGGCGGGCCACGGTTTCAATTGCGACCAGCGCGGCTCGTTTGATGCTGTCAGCGCCAAACTGGCGCGCGATCGCACGCTGGCGTTTTTCAGAAAATACGTCGGCTGAGGGAGTGGATTTCTGTTTTACGCAACGCCGGCCTTGTGCCGGCGTTGTTGTTTCAGGAACGCTCAGGCAGGAGTTTCGCCGCTGACGCGTTTGTTGAACGCGGCAAAAAACTGTTCGGCCATTTTTTTGGCCACGCCGTCGATAAGCCTTGCGCCGACCTGGGCCAGTTTGCCGCCAATGCTGGCTTTGACGCTGTAGGACAGTTTGGTGGAGTCGCCCTCGGGCGTCAGTTGCACACGCGCTTCACCCTTGGCGAAGCCGGCGACGCCACCCTGGCCTTCGAAGTGCAACATGTACGAGTCGGGCGCATTGACTTCACTCAGCGTCATCCTGCCCTTGAATTTGGCGCTGACCGGGCCGACCTTGGCGGTCATGGTCAGCAGGTATTCATTGTCGGACTGTTTTTCCATTGAATTGCAGCCGGGAATGCAGTCCATCAGGACAGCGGTATCGTTCAGCGCATCCCAGGTGGCCTGGTGAGGCAGGGCGATGAGTTGTTCGCCGGTCATTTCCATTGCTTGATTGCTCCATTGTTGCCATGGTCCGATGTTAACCCATGCGGCACGCTACAATAATGTCCTGCCGATGATTGTTTAAGGAATTGCTTATGGATAGCGTTGATTTACAGGTAATCCGCACCGCCCGCGACTGGGTCGCCGTTGGCTATCGCGTGGTGCTTGCTACCGTCATCAGGACCTGGGGTTCCGCGCCGCGTCCGATCGGCGCGCTGTCGGCGATCCGCGGCGACGGTATGGTGGTCGGTTCGGTTTCCGGCGGCTGTGTCGAAGACGACATGATTGACCGCGTCAAATCCGGCAAGCTCGCCGGCAGTCTGCCGACGACGACACAATACGGCGTATCCGCGGAAGAAGCCCAGCGCTTCGGCCTGCCTTGCGGCGGCACGCTGGAACTGGTGCTGGAGCCCTTGTCGACCGGCAGCGGACTCGACGAACTGCTGGCGCGTATCGAGCGCCATGAGCTGGTATTGCGCAGTCTCGACATGAAAACCGGCCGGGCGACGACGACCTCGGCGAAATGGCAGGACCAGCTGGCGTTTGACGGCGCGACGCTGACCACGGTTTACGGACCGCGCTGGCGGCTGCTGATCATTGGCGCGGGGCAACTGTCGACTTATCTGGCACAGATGGCGCAGGCGCTGGATTACCAGATCACGATTTGCGATCCGCGTGAAGAATATACCGAGACCTTTGATGTGCCGGGCGTGACCCTGAAGCGCGGCATGCCCGACGATGTCGTCACCGAAATGAATCTGGACGGGCACAGTGCGGTGGTAACGCTTACCCACGACCCGAAGCTGGATGACATGGCGCTGCTGGAGGCGCTGAAGTCGCCGGCGTTTTATATCGGCGCCATCGGTTCCCGGAAAAACAACGATGCGCGGCGCAAGCGTCTCGCGGAGTTTGATCTGTCGCAGGAGGAGATTGCCCGCCTGCATGGGCCGGTCGGACTGAAAATCGGCAGCAAGACGCCGCCGGAAATTGCCGTGGCGATCCTGGCCGAGATGACGGCGATCCGCAACGGTGTGGATGTCACAACCTTTGTCGAGCCGTTGAAGGCGACCACTCAGGGTTGCGTCATCGGCTGACGCGGTTTGAAACTGAGCGTGGCGCAGGGATCTTCCCTCGCTACCCGTTCCGTAAACACAATGTAATCGTATTCGGGAGCGCTGCTGTCGTAGTAATCCGCAGTTTGCAGTTGCCCGTCCTGCACCTCGATAAATCCCACGGCAAGGAGGTTGGCCGGTGCAGTGCTGTCCTGAAGATAGAGCGGCACGCCGAAATCACGCCGCACATGGCCGTTGCCCGCCACCAGTACGGCGCCGGTTCCGGCGTGCTTCGCGACAATCTGCGCCATCACCGCATCGCGTGCCCGTTGCGCGGCGATCATGCCGGGCAGGATCTTTGCAGGCGCCTTGCCGCAGTGCCCGTCGTCGATGACGCGTTCCAGCTTGCGTTGTGCCGGCGGCGGCAAGGGTTTATTCAGTCCCAGCGTTTCCGCGGTTTGCGTGCCGAGAACGGTCGCGGCATTTGAAGTGGCAACGCGGAAGGCCTGGTCCCGCGACAGATTGGCTGCCAGCAGCGGCAGTCCGGCGTCGAGAGCAAGGCTGATGATCGGTGCATAGTCCGGCCAGTTCCAGCCTTGATCATTGAAGCCGCTGGCAACGCGCAGCCGTTCAGCATCCCGCGGTGCATCAGCAATGGCTCGGTCCATTGCCGTCTGCTGTTCTCGGTCAAATTGTTCCATTGCAATCGCCGGGCGGCGACCATCCCGGATCAGCGCTGCGATCAGATCACGGCGCATGCGGTGATGGGCGCCGTTGTCATGGACTTCACCGAGCAGTACGTAACGTGCGCCTTGCAGCCGGCGCTCCAGATCGCTCCGGGTCACTGGTTGTTGCATGCGGGTGTCCCAGATCCGGTTGATCAGCGGGTGCCTGGTGTTTCCGGAATCGGTTTGTGCCCACGCGGGTGACGTTGCGAATAGGGTATAAGCTAACCCGCACATCCATAGCTGACAAAGTCTTTGTATCATTTACATAGCGCTTTCTGGGGCATGCATCGCCGGGCTTGAACGCTGATTTTGTTTTCGAACAGTGGTGGGGAGGCAGTGTATGCGATACGTTCCGGTTTTCCGTAATTTCCGGGCTAGGTTCCCGGATTTTCATGATTTCTTCTGTTCAGGACTAATCTTATGAAAATTGCATTTATCGGTACTGGCGTCATGGGTGGTCCCATGGCCGGGCACCTGGTCAAGGCCGGTCATACGGTCATCGTCTACAACCGCAGCAAGACCAAGGCCCGGGCCTGGGCGGCAACACATGGCGGTCAGGTGGCGGAGACACCGGCCGCTGCGGCCCGCGACGCTGCGCTGGTGTTCAGCTGTGTCGGTAACGATAACGACCTGCGCGAAATCACAGCTGGACCGGACGGTGCCTTCCAGGCGATGACTGCAGACGCGATTTTCGTTGACCACACGACGACGTCCGCCAGCGTTGCTGAGGAGTTATATGCTGCAGCACGGGCACGAAGCTTGCATTTTCTCGATGCACCGGTCTCCGGTGGTCAGTCCGGTGCGGAGCAGGGCATCCTGACAGTGATGGTGGGCGGCGATGCCGCAGCTTTTGCGAAGGCCGAGCCTGTGATCGCGCATTACGCGCGTGCGGTGACGTTGATGGGTCCGGCCGGCGCCGGCCAGAAAACCAAGATGGTCAACCAGATCTGTGTTGCCGGTGTGGTGCAGGGTTTGGCCGAAGGGTTGGCGTTTGCGCTGCATGCAGGACTCGACGGCAAACGCGTTGTCGACGTCATCTCGAAAGGGGCTGCAACGTCATGGCAGATGGAAAACCGCGGGAAAACCATGATCGACGGAAAGTTTGACTTCGGTTTTGCTGTGGATCTGATGCGCAAGGATCTGCGTATTGCGATGGAAGCGGCGCGCAGCAACGGCGCCCAGTTGCCGGGTACTGAGCTGATCGACCAGTTTTACGCGGGAGTGCAGAAACAGGGCGGTGGTAAGCTTGATACATCCAGTCTGATCAAGCTGCTGGTGCAATATTGAAAGGTTGTCAGTGAACGTTAAAAAAGAAAGCGGGACTCCGGTGCCGGCGTTGCCGGCGGCGACGGTTACCATAGTGCGTGATGCGGGTGATGGCATCGAAGTGCTGATGATGCGTCGCAATCTCAAATCAGGTTTTGTTCCGGGTATGTATGTGTTTCCCGGTGGCGGTCTCGACGAGGCTGATTTATTATTTAAAAACAATGGCTTATGTTCTTGCCTCGATGATGCGGCGGCCTGCGCTGCATTGGGCCTGGCTGCCGATGGCGTGGGTTACTGGGTTGCCGCCATCCGAGAGGCATTCGAAGAGGCCGGATTGCTGCTGGCACGTGATCGTGCCGGCGACATCGTAAAGCTGTGCGATGCACAGGCCTCGGTGCGTTTTGATACGTATCGCCGCCAGCTTAATGCGGGTGAGCTGGATTTCGCCGCAATCCTTCAGGCGGAAGGACTGCAATTAGCCGCGGATCAGCTGACCTATTTTGCGCACTGGATTACACCGATAACTGCGCCGCGCCGATATGACACGCGCTTTTTCATGGCGGAAGCGCCGGCTGAGCAGGAACCCTTTCATGATGATCATGAAACCATTGCCGCCACCTGGATCAGTCCGGGCGAAGCGCTGACGCTGCACAAGCGCGGTGAATTCGAGATGCGCACGCCGACTGTGCGCACGCTGGAAACTTTCGCCGACTGCAGCAATGTTGCCGGACTGCGCCGCAGCCTGCATTCGATACAGGGCAATGTGCAGGCGCTGATGCCCAGAATCGGCAAGGACGGACGGCGTTATCTTCCGGGCGAGTCCGGCTACGAAGAGGCCGGCACCAAGGAAGGTGCAGGTCAGTGGCAGAACTGAAGCCAATTATTCCCGGTGAAGTTGTCGAGATCGCACCTGGTGTGCGCCGGCTGACTGCGCCTAATCCCGGCATGATGACCGGCCCCGGGACCAATACCTATCTGCTCGGACACGAGCAGATAGCGATGATTGATCCCGGCCCCGAATTGGATGCGCACCGGGATGCGCTGCTGGATGCGGTCGGTAACCGGTTGCGCTGGATCTTCTGTACGCATACCCATCGTGATCACTCACCATTGGCCCGTGCGCTGCGCGCAGCGACCGGCGCGACGGTGTTCGGTTACGGCCATGTGCCTGCCGACGGCAGGCAGGATGAATTGTTTGCGCCGGACCGCGCGCTGGTGGATGGCGATGTGGTGGTCTGCGGCGAATTCAGTCTGCGCGCCGTGCATACCCCCGGTCATGCTTCGAATCACCTCTGCTACCTGCTCGAAAATCGCGGCGTGCTGTTCACCGGTGATCACGTCATGCAGGGGTCCACGGTAGTGATCTCTCCGCCCGACGGAGATATGCAGGCTTATCTGGACTCTCTGCAGGGGCTGCTGGAACTGCCTGTCGGGGCGCTGGCGCCGGGTCACGGCCATGTCATTGAAACGCCGCAGGATGAAGTTCGCCGGCTGATTGCACACCGGCTGAAGCGCGAAGAAAAAGTACGCGCCGCACTGGAGTGCGTCGGACCGGCCACACTGGAGCAACTGGTGATACACGCCTACGATGATGTGCCGCCGCGTATCCATAATGTCGCGATGCGTTCCCTTCATGCATCACTGATACGCCTTGAGAGCAACGGCCAGGCCGTCAGCGATGCAGGCCTCTGGCGTATCGGGTGATTGCTGGACGCCGCGTTTGAAGGTGGTGCGGTGCGCTGATCAGGATGTTTCAGCGACGGATCGGTGTGTTGACCAGTCGCACTGGCTGTCCTGAAGCAAAAGCCGCAGCGTTGGCGAAAGCTTCGCCAAAATACAGCTCATAGGTATCGCGTTCCAGCCAGGCGCTGTGCGCAGTGCACAGCGCATTATCCAGTCCCAGCAGCGGATGTTTGCCATCAAGCACTGGCTCGTTTTCATAGACATCAACCGCAGCGTATCCCGGTCGGCCATTTCGCAGAGCCGTTTCCAATGCGCCCCTCGCAACCAGTTCGGCACGTGCAGTGTTAATCAGCAACGCAGTCGGTTTCATGCGTGCGAGGTGTCCTGCATTGACGATACCGCGGGTCTCTTTGGTCAGGCGCACCATCAGTGTAAGCACGTCGGATTGCTCAAACAGCTCATCCTGGCTGGCTGCGGTGTCATAGCCGGCTGCGCGTGCGGCGCTCAATGAATTTTCGCGTCCCCAGACCAGTACGCGCATGCCGAAGCTCTTGCCCGTTGCAGCAACCAGGGCGCCGATGGTGCCGAGTCCGAAAACGCCCAGCGTGCGGCCTTTGAGGCCGGTACTGAAGCGGTTGCGCCAGCCACCGCGTTTCATCAGTGCGGTTTCTGCCGGAATTTCTCGCAGGCTGCCGAGTATCATTGCCCAGGTCTGTTCGGCGACGGTATGGGGGGAAGCATGGCTGCCGGCGGCAACGGCTACGCCCAGTTCATTGCAGGCATCCAGATCGATGTGATGGCAGCTGCGGCCGGTCTGACTGAACAGTTTCAGCTTCGGCAGCTGGCTGATGATGTCACGCGTAAAGCGGCTGCGTTCGCGAATCGGAATAATGATCTCGGCATCGCGCAGATTGCGGACGAGGTCTGCGGCGGGCGGTGCGGCGTCGCTATAGATGCGGACCTCGTGGTCTTTCAACAGCTTGATGCAGTCCAGCGTGCAGACCAGATTATGGTAGTCGTCGGGAATGGCGATGATCATGGTGTTTCGGCAGTGAAAGTCGGGCGTTGTCGAAGGGCAATCAGGTTACAATATTTCGCTGTTTGCCGGCCACCGTAGTCCAATACACGTCTTATACACACCAGCCTGCCATGGAACACATCAAGCGCGTTGAAGAGGAGTTCACCCGCCAGGCCCAGACATTCGATGCTTATGCACCGAAGGCGGATGACCGTGTGGAAGACCGCTTCGGTGATGCGCTCGGAAAAGCCGCAAAGGGCGTGATCCTTGATCTCGCCTGCGGTCCGGGTGTGGTGACTGCCGCTGTTGCCAGAGGCGCGAAGAAGGCGGTCGGATTCGACGTCACGCCGGCGATGCTGGAAAAAGCGCGCAAGCGCTGTGCGGAAGCCGGGTTGACCAATGTTGAATTCAAACAAGGCAATGCCGAAGCACTGCCTTTTGCCGACGCATCGTTTGACGGTGTGGTGACCCGTCTGGCCATCCATCATTTCGCTGATCCCGGTCTTGTTTTGCGCGAGGTCGCCCGAGTGCTGCGTCCCGGTGGGCGTCTGGTGGTCGTCGATGTAGTGGTTTCCGAGGATGCGGCGGAGGCTGCGTTACAGAACGCGATCGAAAATCTGCGCGATCCTTCGCATCTGCGCATGCTACCGGCGACCGGGCTGGATGCGCTGGTTGCCGCATCGGGTTTTGAAATTCTCGATCGTTCAGCCTGGGTCAAATCCCGGGAGTTCGAGGAGTGGATGGGTATTGCCGACGACGGGCTGCGGACACAATCGCTGCGTGTGGTCGCGCGGGCGCTGGCCGAGGAGGGCCGCAGCGCCGGGATGGGACTGGCAATCAAGGACGGCAAGACCGTGTTTTTTCATCGCTGGAGATTGATTGCTGCGGTGCGCAACTGATTCGGCACTGCTTAGTGTGCCATTGGCAGGTTTAAATCATCAGAAGGAGTTGTCGTTATGGAATTGGGATTGCGTGGAAAAGTGGCTGCCGTGACCGGCGGCACCGAGGGCATCGGCAAATCGACTGTGGAGCGTCTGGTGGCGGAGGGCGTGAAGGTTGCGTTCTGTGCGCGGCGTCCGGAGCTGATCCAGGCCTTCGCCGCCGAACTGAAAAAGCAGGGCGGCGACGTGCTGGGTGTTGTTGCCGATGCGTCGAAGGAAGGCGACATGGAGCGCTTCATCGAGGAGGCTGCGAAATATTTCGGCCGCCTCGATATCGTCGTCAACAATGCCGGCGGGTCCGGCCAGGTGGCTTTTGACAAAGTCGATGACTCTTTCTGGAACCTGGATATGGAAATCAAGGTCATGGCCCAGGTGCGCACCACGCGCGCGGCGGTTCCGCACATGAAAAAAGTCGGCGGTGGTCGCATCATCAACCTGAACATGGTCGGTGCCAAGCAGCCGGGGGCGGCAATGTTCCCGACCACGGTCAGCCGTGCGGCAGGACTGGCGCTGGCCAAAGGCCTGTCCAAGGAACTCGCGCCGGACAACATCCTGGTCAACGTTGTTGCCGTGGGCAAGATCAAGTCGAAGCAGCAGGAGCGTGGTGCTGCACGCAACAACAAGACGGTGGAGCAGCATTACGCCGATACCGGTAAAACCGTGCCGATGAAACGCATGGGTGAGTCGGAAGAGGTGGCCAATGTGATTGCATTCCTCGCCTCCGACGCAGCGAGTTATGTCACCGGCTGCTGTATCAACGTCGACGGCGGCCTGTCCGGCGTGCTCTAAGCGCAAACAGCCGGCGGGTTCGCCCGCCGGCTATCTGAAAGTCTCCGTTGAACAATCCGGTGTCGCCGCGCAACGTGCTTGCGGCGTGGCTTTATCTCGCGGTGGTCATTCTGGTCGTGGCGGCCGTGTGGCTGCCCGGCTATCCGGCATGGATGACCGGCGTCATTGCCTGGGCGGCCTGCCTGTTGCTGTTGCCGCGACTGCCGCAGCAACAGCTGGTTATGGTGCTGGTGCTGGCCGGTATCGGCGCTCTGGGTATCGCCTGGAGTATGACGCGTGGCGCCAGCGGCCTGATCGGGATGGCTTTGACGCAAAACGTGCCGCTCGCTGGGATGTTGATCGCGGTTTCCTTCCTGCAGTTGATTGCCGTCAGCAGCGAGTCGGATGCCGAACCGCTGGAAAGCGGTCGCGGCGCGTTGTTCAAGACCATGATCGGCGTGCATCTGTTCGGTGCGGTCATCAATTTTTCGGCGGTGGCGATCTTTGCCGACCGGCTCAGCGCAAGGGCCAAACTGACCATGGAGCAGGCGATGGGCCTGTCGCAGGCCTTTATCGTCGGCGCGGCCTGGTCGCCGTTTTACGGCGCGATGGCAGCGGCGCTGACCTTTGCGCCGGAAGCGCGCCTGACACAATTGATTTTCTGGGGCATTCCGGTGGCCATTGCCGGCATTACCGTGACCTGGTTTACGCTGACCTCGGAACGGCACCGCGGCGGGCGCGATTTTGTCGGTTACCCGCTGCACCTTGAGGCCTTATGGGTTCCGGCGGTGCTGGCGGTCAGCGTGCTCGCTATCCACGAATGGCAGCCGCGCTGGTCGGTACTGGCGATCATTGCTGCAATGGCGTCGCTGGTCACCGTGCTGACTTTACTGGTGCGCAGTGGAGCGGGTGCCGTCGCAATACTGCTGCGCCATGTGCATAACCGCCTTCCGGCAATGAACGGTGAACTGACCCTGTTTCTGGCGGCGGGCATTCTTTCCGCCGGCATGACCGGCGCCATCGACGTGCTGGATCTGGCGTTGCCGTTCTCGCACTTCGGCCCCCTGCAGGCCAGCCTGGTGCTGATCGTGATGAATCTCTGTGCCTGGATCGGCTTGCATCCGATCATCCTGGTTTCGGTACTGGGGCCGTGGATCATGCCGCTGCAACCCGATCAGACGATGCTGGCTATGACTTTCCTGATGTGCTGGGGCGTCGGACTGACCGCCTGTCCGATGTCGAACACCATGCTGGCGATGGCGGGGCGTTACGGACTGCCCTTCGGGGAACTGCTGGGGATGAACCGCTGGTTCAGTGCCAAGGTGACGGTGATCTGTATTGCGGTGATTTATGTGTATGCCGCTTTGCACGGCGGTCTTTAACCCTAGAGGCGGCTCAGGATTTCGGCCCCTTTCGCCAAAGTTGCCTCGGACTTGGCAAAACAAAACCGCAGCACCCGATGTGCCGGCGGCTGGCGGTAAAACACCGACACTGGTATTGAAGCGACGCCGTGTTCCTTGGTCAGGCGTACCGCCAGATCGGTATCCTTTTCATCGCTGATCGCGTCATAGGCGAGGTTCTGGAAAAAGGTGCCGCGCGAGGGCAGGGGTTTGAAACGTGAGCCCTTCATTCCGTCCAGAAAGAAATCCCGCTTTTTCTGATAGAAAGCAGCGAGCTGTAGATAGGCCTCAGGATTTTTCATGAATTCGGCAAAGGCGTACTGGAATGGGCCATTGGCGACAAAGGCGTTGAACTGGTGCACCTTGCGGAATTCCGTCATCAGTTCGCAGGGTGCGGCGACATAGCCCATTTTCCAGCCGGTGACGCTGTAGGTCTTGCCGAAAGAAGAAACCAGGAAGCTGCGTTCGGCCAGTCCGGGAAAACGCGTCACGCTCTGGTGCTGGTGGCCGTCAAACACGATGTGTTCATAGACTTCATCGCTGATCACGGCAATATCGGTGCCGCGCAACAGGCCTTCAAGCATGCGCATGTCTTCCGATGACATGACGGTCGCGGTCGGATTGTTCGGTGTGTTGATGATCAGTAATTTGGTTCTGGGGGTGATCGCCGCCTGAACGGCTTGCCAGTCGATGCTGTAGTCGGGGTAACGCAGTTGCACATAAACCGGCACGCCGCCATGCACTTCCACGGCCGGGGCGTAACTGTCATAAGTCGGTTCGAACAGGATGACTTCGTCGCCGGGCCGGATCATCGCGGCGACGGCGGTGTAGATGCCGTAGGTGGCGCCGGGCACCACGGTGATTTCCTGTTCGACGTCGTAGCGGATACCGTACAGCGTTTCATTCTTGGCGGCGATGGCTTCGCGCAGCGGCGCGACGCCGGCCATCGGCGGATACTGGTTTAGCCCGGAATTGATGTATTTGGTGACCAGTGCACGCAGTTCTGGTGCGCAGTCAAAGTCGGGGAATCCCTGCGACAGGTTGATCGCATTGTGCTCGGCGGCAAGGCGCGACATCACCGTGAAAATGGTGGTGCCGACGCGGGGCAGTTTGGAGTCAATACGGCCGGTATAGGTGGGCATCAGTGCAATTAGGTGTTTGGGGATGACGGATTTTAGCTCAGTCGTTTCTGGCGACCGCCGTTTTTTGGGCGGCGAGGTAACGGAAATCGTCGATGTAATCCTGCAGCCGGTGGCTGAGGTGGCTGCGTTGCTCGGTCGTGAGCATTTTGTCGACCGCAGCGGAAAACTCGGCACGCTTTTTCCAGGACTCTTCCAAGCTGCGCGCCAGTTCCGGCGGACGGTTGCGTTCCCAGTTCAGTAGCCACTCGCGCACGCGCTTGGTGAATCCGTTGCGGTCGGTCTTGCGGGTTTCGAGCAGCGCGAGGAATTCGCGTTGGCGGCGCTGGCGGTCTTCGTGGCGCAGTGCGTCGGTCAGGGGTAATGTTTGCAGCAGTGTGATGACGCGCGATTCCTGGCTGTCGGAGAGCGGGCCAACCCAGTCGCGGATCTGGGCGAGCGCGGTGCGCTGCTGGCGCAGCCGGCGTGCCGCTATCGATTCCAGTGTCCGGTTTTCCTTGAGGAATTTTTCGTTCATACGGCCAAATTCGCGGCGCAGGTGGTCGATTTGGCTATCGCTTAATCCTGCAAGCAGTTCTGCGGCATCCGGGGCGGCTCGAACCGCAATCGCCGCATAGCGGGATTTCATGCCGTCGAACAGCCAGAGCATGTCGGTGGCGGATATTCCGCGTTGCGCCCTGATTTTGGTTTCAGACAGGAATTGCGCGTATTCGGGTAACTGGTCGCGCCGATGCCAGGCATGCAGTTTTTCAAAGCGCCGGGAAAAATCATCCCGCTGTGCGGGCTCGAGATCGAAGTACTCATGTGCCATCCATCCTGCCAGCGTGTCGACCTGGTTGTAGCCGACGCGCACCATGCTGCAGCCGGCGGCAAGCATCAGGATGCAGGCGCAGAGGAGCAGCCGCAGGGAATGGATGGACAGATTCATGAATGTGCGCACACGAAAAAAAGGGACCTTGAAGGTCCCGTTTATACCACTGGTGAAGGCTTGGTTACATTGCGGCGAGACCGGCCTTGACGCACTGCTCGTCCTGATCGCCGGTGACACCGCTGGCGCCCATGCCGCCGATGACCTTGCCATCCTGGAAGATCGGCATGCCGCCAGGGGAGGCGACGACGCCGGGAAGGGACAATGCTGCAGGGCCGTCCTTGGCAATGGTTTCAACGAAGGCGCGGGTGGCGCGGCGGTACATGGCGCCGACCTTTGCTTTCATGATGGCGATATCGAAGCTGGCAGTCTGGGTGTTTTCCATGCGCTCGTAATAGACAAGGCCGCCGTGGGTGTCAACGATGGCGATAGCCACATTCCATTTGTTTTTGGTGCATTCGGCGATTGCTGCTGCGGCGAGTTTTTTTGCAGTGGCCGCATTGATGGCTGGACCGTAATCGGGCCGTGCCTGAGCGGCAGCGTTCAGCGAGATTGCGGTGATGCAGGCAGCCGACAGCAGTTTCAGAGCTGTTTTTATTGCAGACATGACCCCTCCCTTTGAGTGTGGATGAAGCGGAGTTCACAATACGCTGCAGACGCTGGCCGCGCAAACCTTACAGAGTTGAAAAATACGCTGTCATTTTTTTTCGTAGTGCTGCACCGGGCAGGCGTCCGATGCAGGCGGCCATATTGTCCTCGATATGCGCGACGCGCCCGGTGCCGGGGATCGCGCATGTCACTTCCGGGTGACTGATGATCCATTTCAGGAAAAACTGTGCCCAGCTGCTGCAGTCGATGTCGGCGCACCAAGGCGGCAGCGGTTTGCCGCGCACTTTGCCGAACAGGCCCGCCTGTGAAAACGGCCGGTTGATCAATGTTGCAGTGCCGGAGTCTGCGCAGGCAGGCAGCAGGCGCGCCTCGGCCTCGGGTTCATCCATCGAATAGTTGATCTGTACAAAATCGAAATCACCGGTTTTGACCAGTTTTTCGACTTCGGCATGGGCGCCTGCGTGATAGTGGGTGATGCCGAGATAGCGGATGCGCCCGGCTTTTTTCCAGTCGCGCAGCACCGGCAGGTGGACCTTCAGGTCGAGCAGGTTGTGTACCTGCATCAGGTCAATGGTTTTGGTCTGCATCAGGCGAAAGGAGTCTTCCATCTGGCGAATGCCGGCTTCGCGACCGCTGGTCCAGACCTTGGTGGCGAAAAACAGCGATTTGCGCGCATTTAATGCGCTGCTGAGTATGCCAGTGGTGGCTTCCGCGTGACCGTACATGGGGGAGGAGTCAACAACGGCACCGCCGAGTTCGACGAAGCGTTTCAGCACGGCCTGCAGTTCGGTGCCGGCCAGCTGCGATTGGGGCAGGTCAAACACCTGGTAGGTGCCGAGTCCGATTGCCGGCAGGCGTTCGCCGCTGCGCGGTATCGCGCGGGTAATCAGGCCGGCCGGCGCTGCGCGGGTTTCAGTCACTGGTAAAAGCAGGGCGGCAGCGCCAGCCTGCAGCAGCAGGCGTCGCTTGAAGGAAGGATCGGTCACGGTCGCTCACGGGGATTGCGGTTTGGTCTGCAGGATATAACCCTGATTCTGCATGCAGCGGCGCATCAGGTCCTGTTCCTGTGCAAAACCTTCCGAGTCCGGCGATGCGCCGGATTGGTGCCATTCCAGCGGCGCGCAAGCCGTCAGGGCCGCAATCAACAGGATGAACTGAAGCCGGCAGGTTTTTTCAGGGTTGAGCATGGGCGATTAGCGTAGCAGAATGAGAGGCGATTCACCCAACTGCAACAATTCCGGAGGCGCCTGTTGTCTGATTCATTGATCCGCGACGGCCTGGTCGTGTTTGCCAAGCGCGCCTGCGAAACCTGCGTGCTGATTGAAAATGAAATGCGTCGTGCGGCTGCCGAGTGCCGTGATTTCCGTGTTGTATCGCAGGATGATCCGCAGTTCCCTGCGGGTGTGACCGGCGTGATTGATGACCGTGAACTCGGCTGGTCGTGGAGAAACAATATTGAATCCATGCCGACGCTGATCCGTTATCAGGGCGGCCGTGAAGTCGAGCGCGTCGTCGGCTGGGACCGCGCCGGCTGGCAGCGCCTGACCGGTATTGCCGACCTCGGCGTGCATCTGCCGGTATTGCGGCCGGGATGAGGGTCGCGTTCACTCGAGCCCGGGGTGGCCGAGAAGCTGGAAGCCAAACACAGCGGCGCCACATGGCTCGCAGCGCGCAAGGTGGAATACGGCGAAAACATCGATCCGGCCGAAGTCTGTTACGAGCTCGGCTGGACCGACGGCCTGCCGGTCACGCCACCGACTGACGAACGGGTGATCGCGATGCTCAAAGGTACTTCGCGCAAGCCCGACGAGATTGTCGGTCGCATTCCGCCGAATCTTGCCGAATGCACGGTCGAAAAAGTCACCATCAATGCGGTGATGGCCGGTTGCAAACCGGAATATATGCCGGTGCTGCTGGCGGCAATCGAGGCGGCACTGGAGCCGGTGTTCACGCTGCATGGCGTGCTGGCAACCACGTATTTCTCGTCGCCGGTGATCATCGTCAACGGCCCGATCGTCAAGCGTATCGGCATGAACAGCGGCATCAATGCGCTGGGTCAGGGCAATCGCGCCAACGCCACCATCGGTCGTGCGCTGAATCTGATCGTGCGCAATGTCGGCGGTGGCCGTCCGGGAGAAGTGGACCGTGCAACGCTGGGCGCACCGAGCAAATTCACACTGTGTTTTGCCGAAGATGAATCCGATCCGGCCTGGCAGCCGCTGGCGCAGGCGCGCGGCATTGCGCCGGGCAAGTCCGCGGTGACGCTGTTCCAGGGGCACGGTCCCGAGGCGTTTGTCGACCAGAAATCACGCACGCCCGAAGCGTTGACGAAATCGTTCGCGATGTCGCTGGTGAATATCGGCCATCCCAGGCTGGTGCAGTCGGCACGTGCGGTGCTGGTGCTGTCGCCGGAGCATTACGGCATTTACCGTGAAGCTGGCTGGGACCGCGCGCGAATTGAACGTGCACTGTACGAGGCAACCATCAGACCCGGCGCAGAACTGGTTGCCGGTGCGGATGGCGTGGGCGAGGGCATACCGGCCAGCCGTGCCGGTGAGCAGGTGCCGAAGTTTCATGAAGATGCATTGATGGTGGTGCGTGCCGGTGGTGCTGCCGGACTGTTCTCGGCGATCCTGCCGGGCTGGCTGGCTGGCCGCAGCCGTACCGAACTGCAACCCGTGACCAAGGAGATCAAGGAATGAGCACGATGAATTGGATGCGCGATCCGACCGCGGAAACCGGAGCGGTGATGCGGGCAAGGCGTGCGCCGCCAAGGACGCTGGAAGGCCTGACCGTGGGCCTGTTCGATATCGGCAAGACACGCAGTGATGAATTCCTGAACCGGATCGAACAGCGTATGGGGGAGCGCGGCATCAATACCAAACGCTTCGGCAAACCGACCAATGCCAAGGTTGCTTCGAAGGAAATCGTCGACAAGGTGGTCAGTGAAGCCGATGTGGTGTTGATCGGGCTCTCGGATTGAGGGTCATGCACGTCGTGCAGTCTGCACGACCTGATGACTTTTGATCAGCGCGGTTTGCCCGGCGTGTCAGTGGTGACGACGGAGTTCCGTGATGCGGTCGCCGTGCAGAGCCGGGCGCTGGGTTTTGAGCCGGCGGTGGTGTATGTTCCTCACCCGGTGCAGAACCGTACGGCGGCTGAGCTGGCTGCCGTGGCAGATGCCGTGATCGAGTCGGCGCTGGCCTGTTTAACCGCTTAATATTAATTAATAAAAACAAATACTTATGATCTATCGCCGACGGGGCATTGCGCCGGCACTCTGTAACTCAACCCGGGAATATCAATGAAGATTCTGGTTTATGGCGCTGGCGCCATCGGTGGTTTTTTTGGCGGTCGTCTGACGGTCGCCGGTGAGGATGTGACGCTGGTGGCACGTGGCGCGCAATACGATGCGCTGACGACGCGCGGTTTGATCCTCGAAGGTCCGAAAAGCGGCGTGCCCGATCCGATCAAGGTGCGCGTGTGCAAGCCAGGCGAGGAGAAGGGTCCGTATGACGTGGTGTTCGTGACGCTGAAGTCGCAGCAGATCGCACCGGTGGCGCAACATCTGCGCAGTCTGGTGAAAAAGGACGGCGTATTGGTATTCCCGCAGAACGGCATCCCGTGGTGGTATTTCCAGGGCGTGTCGTCGAAGTTCAAGGATGCGCAGCTGAAATCTCTGGATCCGGACGGCGTGCTGATGCGGACTTTTGAACCGCAGATGATCATTGGCGGTACGGCACTGAAGCCTTCCGATCTGGTCGCGCCCGGACATATCCGCGTGCCGGATGGCGATACCGACGCCCTGGTCATCGGCGAAATCGACAACACGGTGACGCCGCGCGTTCAGGCGATTGCCGATATCGCCACCCGCGCCGGCTGGACCGGCAAGGTGTCGAACGATGTGCGCCTGGTCAAATGGACCAAACTGCTGTCGAATGCGGTGTGGAATCCGCTGGGTGCGATCACCCAGTCGACCGCGCGCGAGGTTGCTGAATTCGCCGGTTCCAAGCCGCTGGCGGTGGCGATGATGCGCGAGGTGATGGCGCTGGCCAATGCCGTGGGCACGAAAATGGACATTGATGTCGAGGCACGGGTGGCCGACGCGGCGAAACGCGCATCGCTGCCGACCTCGACGCTGCAGGACGTGCGCGCCGGCCGTCCGCTCGAGATGGATGCCATCATCAATGTGTTGATTGAACTCGGTCAGATGACCGGTGTTCCGACGCCGTCGCTGGCGGTAGTGGCGGCCTGCGCCAACCTGCTTAACCGCCGCATCACCGATGACGGCGTGGCGATCCGCCCGGTGAAACACGCCTGAGATCGATTTAGAGCAGCGTGTCGATATGCGCCGCCATCCGGCGGCGCATCGCGGCATCCGGCAGCAGGCCGCGACCGGCATCGAGATTGTCGTACATGTATTCGACCTTGTCGGTGCCGGGCATCACCGCATTCACCGCCGGATGGGCCAGCAGATACTTAAGGAAGAACTGCCCCCAGCTGGCCGCGCCGGCTTCGGCGGCCCATGACGGCAACGTCTGTCCGCGCACGGCACGGAACAGCACGCCGCGGGCGAAGGGCAGATTGCACAGCACCGCGGTGCCGGTATCGGCGGCGGCGGCGAGCAGGCGCTGCTCGACGCTGCGCTCGGCCATCGAATAATTGACCTGGATGAAGTCGAGTTTTTCCTGCTGCATCATTTCGATCAGGCGGTCGTTGGCGCGTTCCTGATTCTGCGAGTGCGTGACGCCGATATAGCGGAAGCTCCCCTGCTGTTTCCATTCCCGTACGATCGCCAGCTGGGAGGCAAACATCGCGCGATCGAGAAAGCCGACGTTGTGCATCTGCATTAGGTCGAATTTCGGCGAGCGTAGCCGCTGTTGCGACTCTTTCATTTGGACGATGAATTCGGCGTTATTGTTGGAACGCACCTTGGTGGCGAGAAAGACCTTGTCGCGCACCTTGAGGTCGGCGAGCAGGTCGCCGACGACGGATTCGGCGCTGCCGTATGAAGGGGCGGTATCAACCAGTCGTCCACCGCCGGCGAGAAAGGCATTGATGACCTTGGCGCGTTCGGCACGCTGCGCGCTGTCGTTGCCGATATCAAAAATGATTGCGGTGCCGAGACCGATCACCGGTAGCCGTTCGCCGCTGCGCGGAATCGGACGCGTCATCAGGGGCGCGGTCTGCGCCCGGGCCTTGCCGGCCAATGCCATCGATCCGAGGCCGAGTCCAAGGGCCAGCATGTCGCGGCGTGAGAATAGCGTGCGGGTTGCGGTTTGTTTCATCAGTGACTCCAGTGCGTATCGGTTCATTATCGGATTTTCTGCGCGGCGGCGCGCTGTTCCTGCTGCCGGCCCAGCCACAGCGCCAGCGCGAGCCAGCCGGCAGTGACCGGCACGGTCGCGAGTGAAATGGCGCCGAGTTCAAGACCGGTGCCGCGCAAGGCAGAGAACAACCAGCTGCTCAGCGCATCGCTGCCGCGGAACACCACCAGGTCGATGACGTTCTTGGCCTTGTATTTTTCCTCGCGGTCGAGCACGGTGAACAGCACTTCGCGCGCCGGATTCGATAGCGAGAAGTTGGCGGTGCGCTGTATGGCCTGGAAGGCAATCACCAACCACAGCATCGGACTCAACCACAGGGTGAGAAAACCCAGTAAAAACACCAGCGGCAGCACGGCGGCGGCGGGGCCGGCGCCGAAGCGGGTGATCAGCCGGCCGGTGGCAAGGAACTGCACCAGCAGTGTTAGCAGTCCGGCCGCGAGATCGATAGCGGCAAAAATGCGTGTGCGCACCGCCGGATCATCCGATGCGGCTTTGACGATTTCGGCCTGCTGGAAATACAGGAAAGTGCCGGCCAGGGACAGCAGCGCCACCCACAGCGCGATGCCGGCGAGATAAGGCGAGCGCACCAGCATGGCGATGCCGGCGAACCAGCTGCCGCCGAGAGAGGTGCTGCCGGCTTTTACGTTCGCCGATGAACCCGCAGCCGCTTCTGCCGAGGCACGTAATTGCGGTGCGGCGGCTTCAAGACGCAGCGCGCAGAACACGGCGACTTCGATCAACAGCGCTGCAACGATCAGCAGGTTCGCCGGCCCCAGCGGTACGGCCAGCCACAGCGCCACGGTCGGGCCGAGCAGGGCGCCGGCGGAGCCGCCGGCAGCGATGAATCCGAACAGCCGCTTGCCCTGTTCCGAGGCGTAGAGGTCGGCCATGAAGGACCAGAACACCGAGACCGCAAACAGGTTGAAGATGCTGATCCACACAAAAAACACCCGGGCGACATGCACCTTGCCGATGTCGAAAGTCAGCAGCAGCCAGAAAATGGCGATGTTGGCGACAAAGAAGTGGTAGACCAGCGGAATGAAGCGGCGGCGCGGCAGGCGGGCAACGATAGCGCCGAATACCGGCACCGCAGCGAGCATGACAAAAAAGGTTGCTGTGAACAGCCAAGGCAGGTTACGCACGCCGCCGGCGATGCCCATTTCGTCGCGCAGCGGCCGCAGCACGTAATAACCGGCGAGCAGGCAGAAAAAATAGGCAAAAGACCAGAACAGGGCGCGCAGCTCGCCGGCGCGCGTGGTGACCAGACGGTCTACCGTCCGCTGCAGGAGGCTGTTCATCGGATTCAGGATTTTCGGCGGGATGCGCGGGTGTTGCTGTTATCGTTTGAATTCATGGCGTAATTCCCGGCGGAGTCAGCTGGTTTTGAGTTTAGCAGAACAGGCCGGCGGCACCGCTGCAGCACCTGCAGAAACGCTGTATTCAGCGGCCCGGGCGCAGGTCTGCGGGCAGCGCCGTGGGTTACAATATATGGAACAATTTGCGCCGCCGGCCCAGCCGCAGCGCGCGCAGTACAGGTCCATTCAAATCCCGTGAGGAGATCACAATGCGTGTCCTGCAATTGGCGTTGCGCGGTGTTGCATTTACCGTGATGGCGGCTGTCGCCAGCCTGGTATCGGCCCAGAATTATCCGGTGAAACCGGTGCGTATTGTTGTTCCCTTCGGTGCGGGTGGACCGGCCGACCTTTATGCGCGATTCCTCGCACAGCAGCTGCAGCAGCCTATGGGGCAGAACATCATTGTCGAGAACCGGCCAGGCGCAGGCTCCATCATCGGTACGGATGTCGTGGCCAAGTCCCTTGCTGACGGCTACACGCTGCTGCTGATGTCGAACACCCATACCGTCAACGAATCGCTGATCCCGAAAAAGCCCTTCACGTTGATGAAGGACTTCGCGCCGGTGGCGCCGATCAATTATTCCGATCTGATTCTGGTCGTGCATCCGTCGTTGCCTGTGCGCAGTGTCAGTGAGTTGGTCAAACTCGCCAAAGCCAAGGACAAGGGCCTGAACTACGCATCGTCAGGCAACGGCACGCCATACCACATGGCCGGCGAATACTTCAAATCGCTGATCAAGGCAGACATCGTGCATGTGCCACACAAGGGCAGCGGCGAGGCGCGCACCAGTGTGCTGAGCGGGCAGGTCGAGATGATGTTCGATGCGGTGACCACGATGACTACGCATGCGCGTACCGGCAAGGTTCGGGCGCTGGCGACGACCGGCCTGAAGCGCTCCAAAGTCACGCCGGAATTGCCGACGGTCTCGGAGGCTGGCGTCAAGGGTTACGAAGCAACGATCTGGCTGGGTGTGATGGCACCGGCGCAGACGCCGCGGCCCATTCTCGACCGGCTGAATGGCGAAATTACCAAGGTCACCACCCGCGCCGACACGGCGGCAAACTGGGAAAAGCAGGGTGCCGAGGCGCTGGTGATGTCGGTGAGCGAATTCGAGAAATACCTGAACCAGGACATCGCCAAGTGGGCGCACGTGGTCAGGGTCTCGGGCGCCAAGCCGGACTGATCAGGATTTGGTATTGATGCGCTGCCGTAGGCGGCGCTTTTGATTATTCAACAAGGGGTGAACTGAATGCGTCTGGTTACTTTTTCTGATGCCCAGGGCGCACGCATCGGCGTGCACGACCAGGAATCCGGCACGATTGTCGATCTGTCAGCATCGACCCGGCTGCCGAAGGAGATGACGGCCTTTGTCGCGCTGGGCAAAAAAGGCCTGTCGCGTGCACGCAAGGCTGTCAAAAGCGGTGAGGGCCGCATTCCCGTCGCCAGCGTGAAACTGCTCGCGCCGTTTCCGCGTCCGGCAAAAAACATTCTCTGCGTTGGCAAGAATTATCACGACCATGCCAAGGAATTCCACAACAGCGGCTTTGATGCGAGCGCGGGCAAGGATGCTATTCCCGATGTGCCCATCATGTTCACCAAATGGCCGAATTCGGTGATTGCGCAGGGAGAAGCTATCCCCAGCGCCAATGATTACACCAATTCCGTCGATTACGAAGGTGAGCTGACCGTGGTCATCGGCGAAGGCGGTCGCAACATCCCGCAGAAAGACGCCTACAAACACGTCTACGGTTACACCATCATCAATGACGTCACGGCGCGCACGCTGCAGAACCGCCACAAGCAGTGGTTCCTCGGAAAGAGCCTCGACGGCTTCTGCCCGATGGGTCCGTGCATCGTGACTTCCGACGAGATCAAGGACGTCACCCATTTGCAGCTGATCACCAAGGTCAACGGAGAGATCCGCCAGAACGCCTTCGTCAGCCAGCTGATTTTTGACAGTGCGCGGCTGATCGAAGACCTTTGGCGGGTGATGACGCTGGAACCGGGCGACCTGATCGCCACCGGCACCTGCGCCGGCGTCGGCATCGGCTTCAATCCGCCAAAGTACCTCAAACCCGGCGATCATGTTGCTATCACCATCGAGCCGATCGGCACCCTCGAAAATCCGGTGTCCTGATGCAATTCGTCCGTTATGAACGTAACGGCGCGCTGCGCTTGGGCGCGCTGGCCGGTGATGATGTGGTGGATCTGCTGGATGCGGCGCCCAACGGCACTGCACCGGCGATGCTTGCGGCTTTTTCCGACATGACGCTGCTGATTGCGGCGGGGGATGCCGGAATCGATGCGGCCCGTGACGCGGTGAAAGCGGCGCCGGCTGCCGTGCGCATATCGCTGGCCAAAACCCGGCTGCGCGCTCCGATCGCGCCGTCGCTGATCCTGTGCAGCGGCGAGAACTACTGGGACCACCGCGAAGAGAAGCCTGAAGTCACGCGCAAGGATCCGGAGTTTTTCCTGAAGACCGGGCTGGGCGTCATCGGCCCCGGCGACAATATCGTGCGTGACGAGCAGGTGACGAAAAAGCTCGACTACGAAACCGAAATGCTGATTGTCATCGGCAAGCCCGGCCGGCATATTCCGGCGGCGCGCGCGCATGAACACATCTACGGCTATTCGGTGATGAACGATGTCACCGCCCGCGACCGCCAGGTCACGCTGCGTCCCGACGGCTCTTCGGTTTACAACCTCGGTCCGGGCAAGAATTTCGATACCTGTGCGCCGATCGGTCCGGCGATTGTCACTGCCGACGAAATCCGCGATCCGCAGGCACTGGATCTGCGCACTTATGTCAACGGTGAGCTGCGTCAGAGCAACACCACTGGCAAGATGATCTGGACCTGTGCGCAGCTGGTGGAATTCTTTTCGACTTTTGTCACATTGCAGCCCGGGGTGATCATCTCGACCGGAACGCCGGGCGGTACGGCCTGGGGCAGCGATGCGGAGCTCGGCGGCAAAAAGCCGATGCGCAAGGATGTCGTCACGGCTTCGGGTTATCTGCAGCCCGGCGATGAAGTGATCTGTGAAGTCAAAGGGGTTGGGCGTCTGGTCAATCGAGTCGTGGCCGCCTGATCGGTTGCAGCTTCAATGACGTGGAGGATGACAATATGAAAAGCATCGTAAAACGCAGCATGTTCGCGGTGATGGCGGCAACAGCCGCGTTTTCCGCACAGGCTCAGGAAACGTTTCCGAACCGTGCAATTTCGATGGTGGTGCCTTTCCCGCCGGGCGGCGTCGCTGACGTCACCGGCCGTCCTACCGCGATTGCGCTGGAAAAAGTGTTCAAACAGCCGGTGACGGTGTCGAACCGGCCCGGCGCCGGCGGTGCGGTCGGCAATGCTGCGGTGGCGAGTGCGCGTCCTGACGGTTACACCGTGCTGATGGCGCTGTCGAGCGTCTCGGTGATTCCCGAGGCCGACAAGCTTTTTAACCGCAAGCCGGCCTATACACTGGACCAGCTGGCTCCGATTGCTCTGATTTCCGCGGACCCGGTGATCCTGGTGGTGCATCCTTCGCTGCCGGTGAAAACGGTCAAGGACATCATTGCGCTGTCGCGCAAGCAGCCGGGTGAGCTGTCCTATTCGTCTTCCGGGGTTTACGGCGCGCTGCACATGCCGATGGAAATGTTCCTGCATGCGGCGCAGCTGAAAATGCGTCATGTGCCGACCACCGGTGGCGGCCCGGCTATCACCCAGCTGCTCGGCGGCCATGTGACAATGACCGCCGGCGGCCCGGCGGCAATCACTTCGCACGTCAAGGCCGGCAAGCTGCGCACCATCGTCAGCTGGGGCGCGGAGCGCCATCCGAACTACAAGGATGTGCCGACCTTCAAGGAGCAGGGTTACGACATCGAGTACTACATCTGGGCCGGCATGTTCGTGCCGGTCGCAACGCCCGAACCGGTGGTCAAGGTGCTGCGTGACGGCGTGCGCAAGGCGGTGAGTGATGCCGAGTTCAAGGACCAGATGGCCAAGGTCAATTCACCCGTTAAATACCTCGATGCGCCCGAGTTCGCCAAATACTGGGATGCCGACGCCAAACGTCTGGCTGCAGTGGTCAAAGTCGTCGGCAAGGTGGGACCGTAATTCATGACCGGTGCAAACGAGGGGAATGTTGAGGTGAAGGGCGGTTTGCGCAGCGACCAGATTTCGGGTGTTGTGCTGATCGCCATTGCGCTGGTGGTGATCTGGTTCAATCGGGAATTTCCCGTCGGCACGCTGGCCGATCCGGGGCCGGGTTATGTGCCGCTGCTGCTGGCCTGCACTTTGGCTGGCATCGGCCTGCTGGTGGCGGTGATGGGGGCGCGGTCGCAGTCCATGGCTGAAATCGAATGGCCGGAAGCCACGCGCGCGCTGATCATCATGCTGGCCTGTATCGCCGCAACGTTTGC
This sequence comes from Burkholderiales bacterium, assembly GCA_030833315.1. Lineage (GTDB taxonomy): Bacteria > Pseudomonadota > Gammaproteobacteria > Burkholderiales > SG8-41. Next base: position 16,724 of record JAURHM010000022.1, on the reverse strand, counting down.
GCTGGAGCGCATCGGTTACCGGCTGACCACGGCGGCATTCCTGGTGTTTTTCCTCGGCGTCATCGAACGCAAACATCCGCTGGCGGTGATGATGGTCTCCGCCGGTTTCAGCATCGCTTCGTTTTATGTCATCGGTACACTGCTCAAAGTGCCGCTGCCCGTCGGCCCCTGGGGCTTCTGATGATTGAAACCTTCAACAGTTTGATGATGGGGTTTTCGGTGGCTTTCCAGCCGGAAGTGCTGATGTATGCCTTTTTCGGCTGCATCATCGGCACGCTGGTCGGCATGATGCCGGGACTCGGGCCGCTGGCGGGCATCAGCCTGCTGCTGCCGGCCACCTTCGGGCTCAATCCGATCATCGCCATCGTGCTGCTGGCCGGTGTTTATTACGGTGCGATGTACGGAGGTTCCACGACCTCCATCCTGATGCGCATTCCCGGCGAGGCTGCTTCGGTGATGACCTGTGTCGATGGTTATGCGATGACCCAGCAGGGGCGCGCGGGTCCGGCACTGGCTATTGCCGCGATCGGTTCCTTTGTTGCCGGTACGCTGGGTGTGATCGGCCTGATGCTGATGGCGCCTACGCTGGCATCTTTTGCTTTGCGATTCGGTCCGCCGGAATATACGGCGCTGCTGCTGATGGGCCTGTTCGTGCTGGCCTATATGAGCGGCGGCTCGATGCTCAAAACGCTGGCGATGGCGGTGCTCGGCCTGCTGCTCGGCATGATCGGCATCGATGTGATGAGCGGCTACACGCGTTTCAGTTTTGACATTGTCGAGCTGGGAGATGGCGTTGGCATTGTGCCGGTGGCGGTCGGCCTGTTCGGTATTTCGGAAATCCTGCTGACGGCGGGGCAGGCGGATCCGCCCAAGGTCCAGCAGCCGACGCTGCGCCAGCTGGTGCCGACGAAGGCCGATCTCAAACTGTCCGTCGGACCGATCATGCGCGGCAGCGTGCTGGGTTTCATGATCGGCATCATTCCGGGTTCGGCGCACATCATTTCGTCGTTTGTTTCGTATGGTATCGAGCGCCGGCTGTCGAAACACCCGGAGCTTTTCGGCAACGGCGCCATCGAGGGCGTTGCCGGTCCGGAGTCGGCGAACAATGCCGCGGCCACCGGCGCTTTTGTCCCGATGCTCGCGCTGGGCATTCCGACCGGTCCGGTCACCGCGGTGATGCTGGCGGCGATCATGGTGCACGGCATCCTGCCGGGCCCGATGCTGATCCAGCAGCAGCCCGATCTGTTCTGGGGCTTTGTCGCGAGCATGTATGTCGGCAACGTTGTGCTGCTGGTGCTTAACCTGCCGATGGTCGGTCTGTTCGTGAACCTGCTGCGCATACCCTATGCCTATCTGTATCCCTGCATTCTCGCGTTCTGCATTCTCGGCTGTTATTCGGTGAGCAACAGCACGATGGACGTCTGGATCATGCTGGTGATGGGCGGTATCGGTTACGTATTGCGCAAATTCGGATTCGACCTCGCGCCGGTCGCTCTGGGCCTGGTGCTGGGACCGATGCTGGAGTTATCGCTGCGCCAGTCGCTGGCGATGAGTGGCGGTGATTACATGATCTTCCTGCAGCGGCCGATTGCGGTGACGATGCTGGTGCTGGGTCTGGTGCTGCTCGGCCTTGCGCTGAAACCACTGATCTTCAAGAGCAAGGACTGGCGTTCCAGCGTGGGTTTGGATGAGAATGTGGATTAGATGCAAGTAATTGATTTAAAAGTAAATTTTAAAGGTCTTTGCGCGGCAGTGCTTTTCGGCGTTGCCATTGCGGCACATGCTGCGGATGCGCCGCTGAGCGGCGGACCTTATGTGCCGACGCCGCCGCAGGTGGTCGATGAAATGCTGCGCATGGCCGGTGTGACCGGCCGTGACCATGTCATCGACCTTGGTTCCGGTGACGGTCGCATCGTCATTACTGCGGCACAGAAATACGGCGCTAGCGGTCGCGGCTACGACATCGACCGCGAACTGGTCGATCGCAGCAACAGCAATGCGCGCAAACTCGGTTTGGAGAAGGTGGTGCGCTTCGTTGAAGGCGACGTACTCAAGGCCGACATTTCGGAAGCCTCCGTAGTGACCCTTTATCTGCTGCCGGCAATGATGAATGAACTGCGTGCCAAGCTGTTGCGCGAGTTAAAGCCCGGAACGCGGATCGTGTCCCATGATTTCGATTTCGGCAACTGGCGGCCGGACCGAAGCGTCAGTATCGAGCTTAACGAAAAGTATGATACCAGCGGCTCCTGGTCCTCGACCATTCATCTGTGGACGGTTCCGCAGCCGGACGCGCGGTGAGCGCGGACACGCCGGCTGAAGCCAAAGGGCAGCCGTCCTTCGTCTTTCTGATGAGTGTTCTGCTCGCAGGGCAGAGCATCGGCACCATGGGTACGACGATGATACCTGCGGTGGCGCCCAAGGTGGCGCAGACCTACGGCATTTCATCGGCGCTGGTCGGCTACCAGATCAGCATGCTCGCCTGCGCGATGATTGTGTCGCTCGCCTTCGGCAGCAAATTCAACAACCGCTGGGGCTCTACCCGCATGCAGCAGATCGGCCTGTCGCTGGTGGCCATCGGCGGACTGATTGCGATCCTGCCCCATGTCGCCTGTTTTTTTCTGGCCTCGATTGCGCTGGGCCTGGGCTACGGTTCGCTGACGCCGTCGGCATCCAATTTGCTGCTGCGATACACGCCGGCTGACAAGCGCAACCTGATTTTTTCGCTGAAGCAGACCGGCGTTCCTCTGGGCGGCATCGGCGCCGCGCTGATCACGCCGGCAGTGGCGGTTCACTACGGCTGGCAGTGGGCGATTGCGTGCAATTCACTGGCGTTGTTCATTCTGGTGCTGATCATGGGGCGTGCGCGTCCTTATTGGGATGTTGACCGTGACCCCGGGGCGCCCATCGGCGGCAATCCATTCAGCGGGGTTGTGGCGATCTGGCGTCATCCCGCATTGCGCGGGCTGTCGATCAGCGGCGGCTGTTTTGTCGTCGTGCAGTTCGGTATCTCCACGTTCACCGTGATCCTGTTCAACGAAGCGCTGGGCTGGGACCTGATTGCCGCGGGATTCGTGCTGACGGCGGCGCAGGTCGGTGGTGTCGCCGGGCGCCTGTTCTGGGGATGGATGGCAGACCTTCTTGGTAATGCTTTCGCCTCCATGGTCATACTCGGCGTGGTCATGGTGGCCTCATCACTGCTGTGTATTGCGCTGACTCCGCAATGGCCGATGGCCGGGGCCTGTGCTCTGTTTTTTGTGATGGGCTCCACCGCCAGCGGCTGGAACGGCGCCTTCCTTGCAGAGATCGCGCGCATCGCACCGCGGGAGCAGATCAGTCCGCTGACCGGTGGTGCGCTGGTTTATGTCAATACCGGTAAGGCGGTCGGCCCCATCGCCTGCGCCAACGTTTTCCTGCTGACCGGCGATTACACCCTGACCTTTGCACTGATGTCGGTGCCGGCGGCCATCGGACTGTGGTATGTCTGGTCGGCGCACCGCAATCTCCAATCCTGCGCCTGAAATCACGCTTCTGAAACCATTGTCCTGAACAGCCGACGATGCGCAGTCGCACCCGCACCCGCTTAGGGCGGTCCCGTGGGATCATGCACGATGTGAATGCGCTTTCGTCCGGAGATGGCCTTTACCGCGCCGGATCCATGGGCACGATGTTTGCTTTTATCCCGTCGAGGATTTTTAAACAGGGGTATTTCATGAAAATGTTTGCACTGTCGTTCTGTCTGGGTATTTCAATGCTGCTGCTGGCTTTCGGCAGCCTCGCGCAATCCCAGCCCCCGACATTTCCGGTCCGGCCGATGAAGCTGATCGTGCCTTTCGCACCAGGCGGGCCCAATGACATACTCGGCCGACTGGTCGGGCAGAAGCTGACCGAGCAGTGGGGGCAGCAGGTCATCGTGGAAAACCGCGGCGGCGCCGGCGGCACGATCGGCCTTGAGGCCGCGGCCCGCCTGCCCAAGGACGGTTACGGCATTGCCATGGGCGGCACCAGCAATCTCGCGGTCGCCCCAAGCCTGTATGAAAAACTGACTTACGATCCGGTCCGTGATTTCACGCCGGTCATCAATGTCGCACTGGTGCCTTACGCCGTCGCGCTCAATCCCACAGTGCCGGCAAAGACGGTGAAGGAACTGATACCGATTGCCGCTAAAAAAGCGGGCTTCCTCAGCTACGGATCTTCCGGAATGGGCAGCATGTCCAGTCTGGCGGCTGAATTGTTCAATGCCATGGCCAAAACCGACATCCTGCATGTGCCGTACAAAGGTACGGCGCCGGCACTGACCGATGTTGTCAGCGGTCAGATTGACATGATGTTTGCGGACTTGTCCCTGATCAAGCCGCATGCGTCGGTTGGAAAATTGCGCGCCGTCGGCGTGACCAGTGCAAAGCGGGTGGTGTCGTCGCCGGATATTCCGACCATCGCGGAGTCGGGTTTGCCCGGTTACGACATTTCACCGTGGTTCGGCGTGGTCGCGCCGGAAGGCATACCGAAGCCGGTGGTGACGCGGTTGAACACCGCAATTGCCGGTAGCCTGAAGTCGCCCGATGTGATTCAGCGCCTGGGTGCGCTGGGTTATGAGCCGATCGGCGGTACGTCCGAGCAGTTCACCGCGACGATCAGATCTGATATCGGCAAATACGCCAAAATCGTCAAGACCGCGGGTATCAAGGCTGATCTGTAAAGGGCTTTTTCAGCGCGGGCCGGAACGCATGATCTGGTCGATCATTTCACGGTTCCATGACGGCGCGACCAGCCGGATGAAATCGTACATATAGTCGCGCAGGAAACTGCTGCGGCGGATTTCAATGCGCGCGATGGTGGGCTCGAACAACCCGCTGGCGTCGCGTACCTGCAGATTGCGGTCGCGGTCCGGTTCATAGGCCACCGTCGGCAGGATGGCGATGCCCAGCCCCAGTTCGACATAGGTCTTGATGACGTCGGCATCAATCGCCGACAGCACGATATTCGGCGTGATGCGGGCTTTCTCGAAGGCGCGCAATACGGCCGAGCCGCCGATATAACTCTGGTCCAGCGTGATCAGCGGGTAGGCCGCGAGCGCCTTCAGCGTCAGGCGCTTTTCCTTCAGCAGCGGATGGCGTTTGCGGGTGATCACGCTGCGGTCCAGCTTGGAGCAGGGCAGCATCACCAGTTCATCCACGGGTTCCGGCGGCTCGCTGCTGATGCCGAGGTCGGCTTCGCCGGCCGCCACCAGCTGCGCAATCTGTGACGGTCCGCCCTGGCGCAGCACCAGCTGCACGCGAGGGTGGGTCACCATGAAGGTCTTGATCACGCGCTGCAACACATAACGCGCATGGATGTGCGTGGTGGCGATGACCAGCCGACCCGAGGCCTGCTCGGTGAACTCGGCGCCGATATGGCGCAGGTTGTCGGCATCGCGCAGCATGCGCTGGGCCACCTCCAGCACTTCGCCACCGGCTTCGGTGACGCCGACGATGCGGTTGCCGCGACGCAGCAGCAGGCTGACGCCAAGCTCCTGTTCCAGCAACTGGATCTGGCGGCTGATGCCCGGCTGCGCGGTATGCAGGCGCTCGGCCGCGCGCGAAATGTTGTAGCCGGATTCGGCAATGCCCTGCAGGTAACGGAGCTGTCGGAGGTTCATGCCGCAACTATATCAAACAGGCATCGAACAATACCCAAATATTCTTTTATTACATAAACAGGCGGCTTTAAACTGCCGGCTCCAACAAGGGGGAGAACAGGCATGCCAAGAATGACGGGTTCGCGCCTGGTCGCGGAGATGTTGCGCGGCTACGGGGTCAGCCACCTTTTTTATGTTCCGGCCATCCTGCTGAAAGGCATGGCGGAAATGGAGGGCATGAATATCCGCCGCGTGATGACCCATGGTGAAAAATCTGCGGTCTACATGGCCGACGGTTATGCCCGGGCCAGCGGCAAACCCGGCATTTGCATGTCGCAGCAGATCGGCGCATCCAATCTGGCTGCCGGCCTGCGTGATGCCTATATGGCGTCCGCGCCGCTGATCGCGATTACCGGCGGTCATGTGCCCTCCGGCCGTTATCGCAATGCCTATCAGGAAGTCGAGGACATGTCGCAGTTCGATGCGGTGACCAAGTTCAACGCCCGCGTCGACGACCTCTCCCGGTTGCCGGACCTGATCCGCCAGGCTTTCCGTGCGGCTACCACCGGTGCGCCACGACCGGTGCATCTGCAACTGCGCGGCCTGCATGGTCAGGTGGCAGACGGCGAAGCCGAACTGTCGTCGATGACCGAAACACAGTTTTCCCGCGTGCCGCCGTTCCGGCCCGTTGCCGATGTGGCGGCGATCCGGGAAGTCGCGAAGCAGCTGGCCGCGGCGCAGCGGCCGATCATTGTTGCCGGCGGCGGGGTGATGTCGTCGGGCGCGCAGGCGGAAGTCCTCGCGCTGGCCGAGCGGCTGTCCATCCCTGTGGCGACTTCATTGAATGCCAAAGCGGCGATCGTCGATCAGCATCCGCTGGCGGTGGGCGTTGTCGGCACCTATTCACGCGCCTGCGCCAACCGCGCCGTGCACGAAGCCGATCTGGTGTTTTTCATCGGCAGCCGCACCGGCGGGCAGACCACGGTGAACTGGAAAATTCCGGGTACCGGTACGCAGGTCATTCAACTCGATATCGAACCGCTGGAACTCGGCCGCAACTATCCCAACAGCGTGTCACTGGCCGGCGATGCCAAGGCCACGCTGCAGCTATTGCTGGCAGTGATTCCGGCAAAGCCGTCCGCTGCGATGGCGCCATGGGTGGCACGGGTGCAGAAGCTGGTTGCCGACTGGCGCGCCGAGCGCGCACCGCTGCGCGATTCCGATGCGGTGCCGATGCGGCCGGAACGCATCTGCAAGGAGATTTCGGACACGCTGCCCGACAACGGTGTGGTGGTGTCGGATACCGGGCATTCGGGCATGTGGACCGGCGTGATGGTCGAACTGCGTCATCCCTCGCAGCGTTATATCCGCTGCGCCGGTTCGATGGGCTGGGGTTTCCCCGGCGCGATGGGCGTGAAGTGTGCGCTGCCCGATCAGCCGGTGGTGTGTTTTACCGGCGACGGCGCTTTTTATTATCACATCGGCGAGCTCGAAACCGCCGCGCGCTTCGGCATCAATCTGGTGGTGGTGGTCAATAACAACAATGCCCTGAATCAGGAAATTCCGCTATGGGACAAGGCTTTCGACGGCGTCGAGCAGGCGAGTCCGGAAGATCTGTGGAAGTTCCGCGCCACGGATTTCGCGCAAGTAGCGGAATCTTTCGGCTGCGTCGGCATGCGCGCCAAAACGCCGGCGGAACTGCGCGCTGCGATGCAAAAGGCCTATACGCTGAACCGTCCGGTGGTGATTGATGCGGCGAGTGACGTGAAGGCTTTCGCCAAGAAGGCATGGACTCCGGAAGGAGCTGCCGGTGGATATTGATCTCGAAGCGCCCGGACTGGCGCACATCATCGGCCGCGATGCGCCGATGGACCGCATCGCTCATGGCCTGACTTTCGGTGAAGGCCCCGTATGGGACCGTCGCGCCGGTCAGCTGTACTGGGTGGACATCATCGGCAACACCATCTGGAAATGGAAGCCGGGCGGCAGTCAGGAAGTGGTGATGCGTCCTTCGGGGCATGCCAACGGCATGACTTACGATCTCGACGGACGCATCGTCGTTGCCGGCTGGTCGAACCGTACGATCTGGCGTTTCGAGAAAGACGGCTCCACCAAGGTGATTGCCGATCGTTACGACGGCAATAAATTCAACAGTCCCAACGACATCGTCGTCAAATCCGACGGTTCGATCTGGTGGACCGATTCCGCCGGTGGTTTGGTGATTCCGGGCATGGTGGCGCAGGACACCCAGCGTTATCTCGATGTGATGGGCGTGTTCCGGCTGTCGCCTGACGGCAAGACCGTCAGCCTGGCGATTGCCGACTGCACCTATCCCAACGGTCTGGCGTTTTCGCCGGACGAGAAGCTGCTGTATGTCAATGACAGCCGGCTGGGGTTGATCAATGTGCACGATGTGAAGGCCGATGGCACGGTCAGCGCCGGACGGCTGTTCCACAAGTTCACCGAGCCGGAACCCGGCGTCGCCGACGGCATGAAGGTCGACGTCGAAGGCAATGTCTATTGCACCGGTCCGGGCGGCGTTTATGTGCTGGACAGCAAAGGAGCTGTGCTCGGCCGGCTGAAGATTCCCGGACACAGCACCAATATGGCCTGGGGTGACGACGACTGGAAGTCGCTGTACGTCACCACCTACGATTCGGTTTATCGCACCCGGGTGAAGATACCCGGTGTCGCGGTCTGGTAAGGGGCACGCCAATGGCATGGACATTTGAAACAGTGGCGGGTCCGTTCAACGGCCCGGCCGGCGGTCTGGTTTGGGACGGTGGCGGCATGCTGTTCAGTCTGATCAACGAAGAGCGCATCCTGCGCTTCGATCCGGCAAAAAATGCGACATCCGAGTTCCGTCGTTACACCGGGCGTACCAACGGCATTGCCGCAGGCCCGCGCGGTTCCCTCTACGGTTGTCAGGAGGGCGGACGCCGCGTCGTGCAGTTTCTGGCCGACGGTTCGGCCACGGTAACTGCGCTGCGGCTGCAGGGGCGGGTGCATAACCATCCCTGTGACTTGGCGGTGGACCGCAGCGGTCGTATCTGGTTTTCCGATCCGCACAGCGGCACGCCGGCCTTCGGCCCGAAAATCTTTTCGCCGCTGGACCATGCCTCGGTGTTGCGCGTCGAGCGTGATGACCGCAAGTCCTGGGCACTGCGGCGGATGACTTATGACACCCGCGCACCTCGTGCGGTGTTGCTGTCCGCCGACGAAAAAACGCTTTATGTTGCGGAAGGCGATGCGCAGTCCGCCGTGCGCGAACTGCGGGCTTATCCGGTGAGGGAGGATGGCAGTCTTGGTCCTTATGCCGTGCTGCATACCTTCGGCAGCGACCATCGCGGGCCGCATCGCGGCATCGAAGGCCTGTGTCTGGATGCGGATGGCAATATCATCGCCTGCGGCGGCGCACGGGGTGCCGGTGCCGGGCCGCTGGTTTATGTATTCAGCCCTTCGGGCCCCGTGCTTGAAACCCATAGTTTGCCCCTTGATCTGCCGATGCGCTGCGCTTTCGGCGACGCAGGGCTGGACAGTCTGTATGTAACGACCTCCAACGGCGAGCTGCTGCGCGCGCGCCAGTGCGGCCGTCGCGGTATTGCGCGAGCCGCCTGAATGCCGTCATGAACGGACTGCGCGTCCATTCCTGCATTGCAGCCGCTTTGCTGCTGACAGCCGTCACGGCTGTCGCGCAAATCTATCCGCAGCGGCCGGTGCGGGTCATCGCGGTTGCGGCCGGCGGCGGTCCCGACCTGATTGCGCGCATGGTGGCGGCAAAGTTTGCCGAACGCATGGGCCAGCAGTTTTATGTCGAGAACCGTCCCGGCGCCGGGGGCAATCTGGGCGCCGAGCTGGTCGCACGCGCAACGCCGGACGGCCATACCCTGTTGCTTGGTTCGGCCAGCCAAGCGATCAGCATGACATTGTTTCCCAAGCTGGGTTACGACCTGACCCGCGATCTGGTGCCGGTTGCGATGGTGGCCACAGCGCCGTTTGTGCTGGCTGTGCATCCCAGCCTGCCGGTGCGCTCGGTACGCGAACTGATCACGCTGGCGAAATCGCGGCGCGGCGAACTGCTGTTCGGCAGTGGCGGCTCGGGCACGCCGCCGCATCTGGCGTCGCAGATGCTGAAGACTGCGACGGGCATAGATTTTGTTCATGTTCCCTACAAGGGCATCATGCTGGCGATCAACGACCTGATCGGCGGCCATGTGCATTTCACCATCGGCGTGACGCCGATCGCGATGCCGCTGGTGCAATCGGGCCGCTTGCGCGCGCTGGGCATGACCAGCGCCAGCCGCTCGAAGCTGGCACCTGAAGTGCCGGCGATCAGCGAAACCGTGCGTGATTTTGACGTCATTGGCTGGTACGGCCTGCTGGCGCCTGCGGGCACGCCGCCGGCCGTGCTGTCGCGCCTGCACCAGGGAACCCAGCAGGTGATCGCACAACCTGATGTTGCCGAGCGGCTGCTGGCGCTGGGCAGCGAACCGCAGGCAATGACAGTCCCGGCATTCGCCACATTCATCCAGAGTGAAATCCGCAAATGGGGCAAGGCGGTGAAGGATTCCAATGCACAACCGGATTAAAACGATGTCGATGCGGGCGGGGCAGGGTGCTGCGGCGCTGCTGCTGGCTCTTCTGTCCAATACGCTGATCGCCCAGGACTATCCGGCCAAGCCGATCCGTTTTGTGGTTGGCCCCGGTCCCGATGCGCTGGCGCGGGCGGTGAGCCAGAAGCTGACTGATGCCTGGGGGCAGCAGATCGTCATCGACCAGCGTCCGGGCGCCGGCGGTAGCATTGCTGCCGATATCGTCGCCAAGGCGCGCGGCGACGGTTACACGCTGCTGCTGGCGACCGGCTCTCACACCATCAATGCCGCCTTGCAAAAGCAGAGTTATGACCTGATTCGTGATTTCCGTGCGGTGTCATTGGTCGGCTCGGTGCCCTTCATTCTGGTCGTGCATCCGTCGATGCCGGTGCACAGCGTCAAGGAACTGATTGAACTTGCACGTGCCAAACCCGGTGCACTGAACTATGGCTCGGCCGGCAACGGCACGCCGCCGCATCTGGCCGGGGAGATGCTGAAGACTCTCGCCGGCATCCATCTGGTTCATGTGCCTTACAAGACTGCTGCACAGGCGATGATCGACGTGCTTTCAGGTCAACCGCAACTGATGTTTGCCGTGGCGCCGGTTGGTTTGCCGCAGGTCAAGGCGGGCAGGGTGCGCGGCATCGCAGTATCGACCGCACAGAGATCACGCATGGCGCCGGATCTGCCGACGGTCGCCGAAGCCGGCGTGCCGGGTTTTGATGTCATCGGCTGGAACGGTGTGCTGGCACCGGCCGGCACGCCGCCGGCGATTATCAACAAGCTGTATGGCGAACTGGAGAAGGCACTGAAGCAGCCGGATATCGTCCAGAGACTGGCGGCGACCGGTTTTGAGCCGGTCGGCAGCACGCCGGCGGCATTCGCGGATTTTGTGCGCAAGGATATCGAGCGCTGGGCCCAGGTGATCCGGGATGCCGGCATCAAAATGGATTGATCAACCCCGGAGCGTCCGGGAACAGGAGGAGCATCATGGCGGTCAAGGCAAAGAAAAAAACAACGGCGAAAAAGGCTGCTGCAGTCAAAAAAGCAGGACCCGCTAAAAAGGCCAAAACGGCATCACGCCCGCGAATTGACGTGCACAGCCACGTCATCCCGCTGGAAATGCTGCAGGCCATCGAGCGCGAGCCGGAGCGTTACCAGATGCGCATCAAGGATGTCGACGGCAAGCGTCGCATCGTCCGCGAGGGCGGGCATACCTTCCCGGTGTTCGACGAGTTTTCCGACGCTGCGGTCAAAGTGCGCGGCATGGACCGCAAGGGCATTGACGTTTCTTTCATCTCGCCCGCGCCGATGGTTTTTTTCTACTGGCTCGACCGCGATACCGCGCTGTCGGCCTCACGCCTGATCAATGACGGCATCGCCAATATGGCGGCGGCCTATCCGGATCGCCTGCGGCCGATGGGTACGATCCCGATGCAGGATCCGGATGCGGCGATTGCCGAACTCGAACGCATCGTTCGGGACAAAGGCTTCCGTTCCATTGAATTGGGCACCTCGGTGGAGGAGGCTGCGCTGGCCGATCCGCGTTTCCGCAAGGTGCTGCGCCGGGCGCAGGACCTGAAGGTATTCATCTTTGCTCACCCGTATTCCTTTGATGCCTCCTGCGGTCTGGAGAATTACTATCTCCGTAACCTGATCGGCAATCCCTTGCAGTCGACGATCATGGCGGCGAACCTGATGTACAGCGGCGCGCTGGATGAACTGAAAAAACTGAAAATTTGCCTCGCACACGGCGGTGGATACATTCCTTACCAGATCGGCCGTTTTGTCCATGGTCACAAGGTGCGCAAGGAAACCCGTGCGCTGACCAAGACCTCGCCCTATCAGTCGATGCGCCGGTTTTATTACGACGCGCTGATCCATGATCCCAAGGCGCTGCGTTACCTGATCGACCAAGTCGGCGCTGATCGCGTCACGCTCGGTACCGATGCGCCTTTCGACATGGGCGAAGAGGCGCCGCTGAAGATGCTGGATCGCGTCAAAGGCCTCACGAAGAAGGATCGTGAGCAGATCTGTCATGACACGGCGATGGATCTGCTCGGCGGAAAACTCTAGAAATAAAAAAACCGTTCAACCCGGAGGAGTAACAATCATGCAGCGCATCGTCGTTTTCCTAGCAGCGTTGATGGTCACCGGCGCATGGGCGCCGGTGCAGGCACAACAGGCTTATCCGGCACGGCCGATCCGCCTGATCGTACCGCTGGCGCCGGGCGGCCCCAGCGATATCCTGGCGCGCAGCATGGCACAGCAACTGACCGACAGCATGAAGCAGACGGTGTTCGTCGAAAACCGCGCCGGCGCGGGCGGGGTGATCGGCACTGACATTGCCGCCAAGTCGTCGGCTGACGGTTACAACATGCTGCTGATGGCGGTGGCAACCTACACCATCAACGCCGGCCGTTACACCAAGCTGCCGTATGACCCGCTGAAAGACCTGAAGCCGGTGTCGATTCTTGCCGGTGCGCCTTATGCGCTGGTGGTGCATCCCGCCTTGCCGGTGCGCAATCTGAAAGAGCTGATCGCACTGGATAAAAAGCGTCCGGGTCAGATGAACTATTCCTCGGGCGGCGCCGGTACCGGCCCGCATCTGGCGACGGAAGTGCTCAAGGCAGCGACCGGCATGACCGCTGTGCATATTGCTTACAAAGGCGCAGGGCCGGCAATGGCTGATCTGGTGGCAGGTCAGGTGCAGTTCCAGCTCGCCAACATGATTGCCAGCGTGCCGCTGGTCAAAAGCAACCGGCTCAAGGCCATTGCCATCAGCGGCTCCAAACGCTCGCGCATATGGCCCGAGGTGCCGACCATCGCCGAGTCCGGCGTGTCCGGTCTGGATGAGGTTGGCGGTCACATGATTCTGGTGCCGGGCGCAACGCCGCCGGCAATCGTCGCCCGTCTGCATCAGGAACTGATGAAGGCGTTGCAGCATCCGGATGTGAAGGCAAGGCTGGAAGGCGAAGGCGCGGAGATTTTTGCGACCTCGCCGGAGCAGTCTGCAGCGGCCGTTCGCTCGGAGATCGAGCGCATGGGCAAACTGATCAAGCAACTCGGATTGCAGGCGGAAGGCGCATGATGGAGGCGACACAATGAGCAACAAGATCAAAGCGATACGCCGGGTGGTGACCGGCAACGACGCGCAGGGTCGTTCCTGCGTGCTCTGGGACAGCGATGCGCCGAACGTCAATCCGGGTGCCATCCGTCCGGGTACCTGCATGACCGATGTCTGGGTCTATCAGCAATGCCCGGTGCCGATTTCGGGTAATCGTGATGACGGCAAGCTGCCCTTCAGTTTCGAGCCGCCCGAGGCCGGAGGCCATTTGCGCATTGTACAGTCGCCGGGAAAACCCGACGGTTACAAGCCCGAGGAAGATAAAACAGCCATTCCCCTGCATGAGCCGAAGCAGCGTCACGGCGGCACCTGGGACAAGGGCGGGGCGAATGCCTATTCCTCGCCGGTGCATAAATCCGAAACCGTCGATTACGGGATCATGTTGCAGGGTGAACGCGTGCTGCTGCTCGATGATGGTGAGCATGTGATGCATCCCGGCGATGTCGTGGTGCAGTTGGGTAATTGGCACGGCTGGACCAATCCGCGCGAAGGCAGCCTGATGGCTTTCGTGATGATGGGCGCCCGTTACAAGGATTGATGAACATGAAAATACCCAAACCAGTGCGCCGGTTGATCACTGTTGATGACGAGAACGGCCGTTCGCGAAAAATTGCCGACGGCCCGTCCCCGGACGTGCGTACCGATCCAGCACGACCCGGCTACAGCAGCACGCGCATCTGGGTCACCGACCGCACGCCGGCGCGCATCGGTTCGATCACCGAGACCGTGAACCTGCCGCATACGCTGGAGCCGCCGCCCGGCGGTTCGGTCAGTCGCGTGGTGACCTTTCCGCCGGAGCGCGAGGCGCCAAAAGTCAGTGCGGCGGATGTGCAGGCATTCTTCGCGGCGATGGGATCGCCGGCTGCTTCAACCGGTGGTGCCGGCGCAAAGCATCCTTATATGCAGAAAACCCGGACGCTGGATTTCTGCCTGATTCTCGACGGTGAAATCACGCTGGTGCTGGATACGCAGGAAGTGAATCTCAAGGCGGGGGATACGGTCGTGCAACGGGGCACCAACCATGCCTGGAGCAATCGCTCGGGCGTACCCTGCACGATTGCTTTCTCGTCACACGACGCCGCCGGCTGACGGCAGCGTTTTCCAGCGAATCCGGCCTCAGGTTTGCGCCGCCGCGCCGCGTCCGGCAATACGGCCGGTAACCACGCATTCGGCGATATTTCCGCCGGACAGATAGAGGTGTCCGAAGGAGCTGCCGCATTCGCCTGCGGCATACAGTCGCGGAATCGGCTGGCCGTAGACATCGATGATGCGCGACTGGGCGTCATGCACCGGACCACCCTGGGTGTTGGAAATCACCGCCCACATCGTTGAGCCGTAGAACGGCGGTTTGATGATGGGCATCATGCTGCCGGCGGGGCGTTCGAAATCAGTGTCTTTTCCTGCGGCGCACAGTGCATTCCAGCGTGCGACTGAAGTTTTGACGGCGCTCGTATCCAGCCCCAGTTTTTTGGCCAGTTCGCCGAGCGTGTCGGCGCGCTGGATGATGCCGTTTTCGACTTCCTTCAGATTGTTGTCACTCCAGTCGTAGCGCAGGCCCTCGTCGTTGGAGGTGGCTTTGCCCAGCGGATACATCTGGCGGCCGATGTCGTCGCATATCATATAGGCCGGATTGCGCGCGGCTTTTTGCGTGACCGGATCGAAATGCACCAGCGAACGCACGCCGGTGTCCTGGGTGTAGGGCTGGTATTCGGACATGAAGCGCTGGCCGCTGCGGTCGAGCAGGATCCACGCCATTTTCAGATTGACCTTGTCATGGTCGCCGGGGAACCAGTCAGGGAAACGTTTGACGCGGATGCCGTAAGGGTAGGCCGGATCGGTGTGACGGAAACCGTAGGCGCCGTGGATATGCCACATATGCCATAGCGCGGCGCCAAGGTCCTGGGCCATGCGGATACCGTCGCCGGTGTTGTGGCGCGCGGCGGCATTGAAAACCGGATGCGTTTCAAGGAACTGCGCTTTCATGTCGGCATTGCCTTCGAAACCGCCGGTGGCAATGACCACGCCGCGGCGTGCGGCGATATGACGCTCTTCGCCATTCTGCAGCACGGTGACACCGATGACTTCGCGGGTCGACGGATCGGTGATCAGGCGCTGCGCGCCAACGCCGAGGCGGATGTCGATGCCGGCGGCAATGACGTTGTCATGAACCACCTTGAACAGTTTCGGGCCGTTCGGCGCGCCGTTGGCCCAGGGATAGTCCTTGCGGGCATCAAAGCCGGGAACGTCTACGACGGAGGTGTGATAGAAGGTGTCGGTGCCGGGCAGCGGGTAGTTGCCGCGGATCTGCCGCCGGTAGGGATCGCCGGCTTTGGCGCGTTCCTCGTTTTCTTCGACCGAGGTGATGACGCGGGCATCGTTGATGGTGGCCAGATCGCGTACATACGATTCGAGTTCGCACATGCCGGTGGCCAATGCGCGCACCACGTCATCCGGCGTGCGTCCGCCGTTGGTGGTCTGCAGATAGGCGAAAGCCTGTTCTGGATCGAGTGCGCTGCGCACTGCGCCATAGGAGCAGATTGACAGTCCGCCGGGCACCGTGGATTTTTCCAGAAGCAGTGTTTTGGCGCCGGCCTGCGCGGCATTCAGCGCGGCAATGCCGCCACCCAGGCCAAAGCCCAACACGACGACATCAAAGGTTTCCGGGAATTTCATCATTTTCTCAATAAAAACATATATTTATGAATTATGTCAGCGGGTGCAGCGCAGCGCCGGCCGATTGGAAAATCACCAGTCCGCCCAGTGCATTGGGCCATTCCAGCAACAGATGCGTGGCGTCGAGTTCGCGCGTATTGCACCCGCCGGCCTTGAGCCGGTTCCGCGTCAGCGCAAGGTCATCGCTGGTCAGCACATAGCCGGCAATCCACGGCAGCGCCGGTGCACGCAAGCCGAGCGCGCTTTGCAGCTGCTCCGGCGTCACGAACAGCAGCGCGCCGCGCTGGGTATTGATGCGCCACTGGCCATTGCCGAGTTGGGCAAGCAGACCGGTGAAGCGGGCATAACGCTGCGCGGCTTCCTGCGGATCGGCGACACAGATGATGACCGCAGCGAGACCGTGCGCGCCGTTGGCATGGGCGGTCCAGCGTTCCTGCCACAGCCATTGCGGCGTGTGCTGCTGGCAATACTGGATACGGCCTTCGGCCATTGTTCCGGGCGGCACGCGCACGACCGAGAAGCGCGCGGTTTCTTCACCTTGTTCGGTGCCGATCTGGCGTTGCAGTGCCACCGTCGGCAGCGGTGTGAAGCCGTTTTTGTCGAGACGGGCATGATCAGCTTCGGCGTCGGCGCTGCCGAAAGCGATCAGGTGCAGTCCGGTATAGCGCTGGATCGCCGTGCGCAGTTGCTGGGCAATGGGCGTGTCGGCTGTCGGCGT
>JAURHM010000047.1 GCA_030833315.1 Burkholderiales bacterium | reverse complement strand
TGCAACCGTGCGTCGTTTTCTGCTTGCTCGTATAGCTCCCGGTCTTCTGCGGATTGCTCGTTAGCATAAGCCCGATACCACCATGCAAAACCGGCTCGTATCTGCTCCAATCCTGCATCGAGTGTCTTCTCACAATTGGAACACTGAGGGGGCTGAACGTAGACCTTACATACATACCTGCCGTATTTGTCCTTTTTGGGGCAGTCCGCAATAACTTCTCTGGAGTGGGTGAGTTTCTCTAGATTCTCTTTAGAGCGATTACCAAAGGCCTGCGCTTTCTCTGGCGCATCAATCCCTGCTACCCGAATCCGAATCTGCTGCTTCTGAACCAGTAGTGTCACCGTATCCCCATCCGCTACGTGAACAATATGGCCTGTAAACGTTTCAGCGAGTGCGCTGGTGGATATGAGTAGAAGTGCGAATGCTTTAAGCATCCGCAAAGCCTAAAACACAAAGCCCCTTTTGCGGGGGCTTAGGTCGCTCCGGCGAACTTTTTTTGAGAGTTCACACTGTGAAAACCCGATAAATTTATCGGGTTTCCTGAAAAAAACCTTTATAAATCAATGGTCAGATATATCAAAAAAAGTGCGTTTTGGGGGTTGATAGGCGTTCGGGAAGCCGTAGAAAAGCCAGTGTTTGCCAAGTGGCTTGGCTCAAGCATCTCGCTTACATACAAGCCGCATAAACCCAATCGAAAAGATTTTGGTGTCCCCCGGTACTGCAATCTGGGGTCTACTGAGACTTAATGCCGGCCGGGGGTGGGGGTCGAACTGGGGGTATTTTTGTAGGCCGTACGTTCAGGGCGAACGCGGCTGGGGAGTTACTTTTGAATCAGGCTTGGGGTGTTAACACCTTTGAACCAAGCGGTATGGCTTTGGATATTCTTTTGGGTATGCTAGTTACAGTAATTTTTATAAGTTACTGTTTTTATTATTTTATTTAACAATCTTGGCGGAGAGGGTGGGATTCGAACCCACGGTACCCTTGCGGGTACTCCGGTTTTCGAGACCGGTACATTCAACCACTCTGCCACCTCTCCGGAAATCTGATGGCACTACTCTGGCACCAAGGGGCCGGATTCTACCAGCCCCGGGACCCTAGCGCACGGGCTCCATTGCCTTGAGACCGCCCATATAAGGCTGCAGCGCCTCCGGGATGTCCACCCCACCGTCCGCCCGCTGGTAATTCTCTAGTACAGCAACCAGGGTGCGGCCAACAGCCAGCCCGGACCCGTTGAGGGTATGCACCAGTTCCGGCTTGTTCTTGTCGTTGCGGAAACGCGCCTGCATGCGCCGCGCCTGGAAACTTTCGAAATTGCTGCAGGAGGAAATCTCGCGGTAAGCGCTCTGCCCCGGGAGCCAGACCTCGATGTCATAGGTTTTGGCTGACGAAAATCCCATGTCGCCGGTGCACAGGGTCATGACCCGGTAGGGAAGCTCCAGCTTTTTCAGTATGGTTTCAGCATGGCCGGTCAATTCTTCCAGCCCTGCATAAGAATGCTCCGGGTGGATGATCTGTACGAGTTCAACCTTGTCGAACTGGTGCTGGCGGATCATGCCGCGGGTGTCCTTGCCGTAGGAACCTGCCTCGCGGCGGAAACACGGGGTATGACAGACAAACTTCAGCGGCAGCTGCGCCAGATTGAGAATTTCGCCGCGGACAATATTGGTCACCGGCACTTCCGCCGTCGGGATCAGGTAGAGCCCGTCCGCTGTCACCGCAAACTGGTCGTCCTCGAATTTCGGAAACTGCCCGGTGCCACGCATCGAATCGGCATTGACCAGATACGGCGCATAGACCTCTGTGTAACCATGCTCTTCGGTGTGCACATTCAGCATGAACTGCGCCAGCGCGCGGTGCAGGCGCGACAGACCGCCCTTCATGATCACAAAACGGGCGCGCGCAATCTTGGTCGCCGTTTCAAAATCAAACAGGCCGAGGCCTTCGCCAATATCAACATGGTCCTTCGCCTCAAAATCCAGCTTGCGCGGTTCGCCGACACGCCTCACTTCAACGTTGGCATCGGCATCGCGTCCGGCCGGAACAGTGGCATGCGGCACATTGGGTACATGCATCAGGAAGTCGCTGAGCTTCTGCTGCACAGCCTCCAGTCCCTGCTCCAGCGACTTCAGCTGCTCGGCCTGGGCGTTGACTTCAGCCATCAGCGCCGAAGCGTCTTCCTTTTTTGCCTTGAGCTGACCGATCTGCTTGGACAGCGTGTTGCGGCGCGCCTGCAGATCCTGGGTTTCGGTCTGGATCGCCTTGCGTTCGTTCTCGAGCGCAGTGAACTGCGCCACATCAAGAACATAACCGCGATCCGACAGGCGCTTGGCAATCGCCGCGGTGTCCGTCCTCAGTATTTGAATGTCGAGCATGTCTGTCTCAATCCGTCCCCGTTTTCGCCATGATTAGAGCCGACTTAAAGACTTAAAGCTTAGCGGGAACCGGAACTGGTCCAATTTGTGAAAGAGCCGACATTATCGTTTAGATCGCCCTGCTCAGCCAATCCTTGACAGCCCGGCGATCGCCCTCCTACAGTCGCCGCTCCTCAAACGGCGGCTGACCATGTCCAATATACGCACTCCCAACATCCCCGGCTTCATCCCGCATACCCGCGCGCCGCAGACGCGTTTCCCGAAAGGTGCGACGGACTGTCACGCCCATGTTTTCGGACCGCAAGAGCGTTTTGCTTACCTGCCCGGCGCCGCCTATATTCCGCCGGATGCCGTGACCACGGATTACGTGGCAATGCTCAAAAACAACGGTTGCGACCGCGGCGTGCTGGTGCAGCCCAGTGTCTACGGCACCGACAACAGCTGCATGGTCGATGCGCTGCGCTCCGGCCTGCATGCACTGCGCGGTATTGCCGTGGTGGCAGCCAATGTGACTGACCGCGAACTGGAAGATCTGCATGCGGCCGGTGTGCGCGGTGTGCGTATCAATCTCGCCTCCGAAACGGAAGGCCTGACGCTGGCCGATGGCGAGCGGCTGGCGCCCCGACTGAAAGAGCTCGGATGGCATCTGCAGTTCTATCTGGATCTGCCGAAAATGCCGGAAGCAGAATCACGGCTCGCCCAACTGCAAATCAACATCGTCATTGATCACTTCGCACGCTGCCCGGCCGCAGACGGTATCGATGCGCCGGCATTCCAGGCACTGCGCCGGCTGGTTCAGCGCGACAACTGCTGGGCCAAAATCATGGGCCCGTATTTCGTGTCAAAGAATGCACCGTTGTTTGCGGATGTCACACCGATGGCCCGATCACTGGTAGCGGCAGCGCCGGATCGCATCGTCTGGGGCACCGACTGGCCGCACCCGGGCGGACGCGCGTTGATGCCGGAAGATCATGTGCTGGCGGATCTGCTGGCGCAGTGGGTGCCCGACGAAACCCAGCGTCGCAAAGTACTGGTGGAGAATCCGGCGCGACTTTACGGATTCTGAAAAGTTTTTAAAAACAATAGCTTATGATCTATTTTTTGGCGTCGCGATCGAGCTGGCGCAAATGCGCCAGTTTGTCGGCAATTTTGGCTTCCAGACCGCGATCGGTCGGCTCGTAAAGCCCCGGCGCCGGCATGCCGTCCGGCAGATAAGTTTCACCGGCCGCATAGGCGCCGGGTTCGTCATGGGCATAACGGTATTCGCGTCCGTAACCGAGATCCTTCATCAATTTCGTCGGCGCATTGCGCAGATGTTCCGGCACCGGCCGTGATTGATCGTTGCGCACCACTTCACGCGCACGGTTGTAGGCAACATAAGCCGCGTTGCTTTTCGGCGCGACAGCGAGATACAACGCAGCCTGCGCCAGCGCGAGTTCACCTTCCGGCGTGCCGAGACGTTCATAGGTTTCACAGGCATCCAGTGCCACCCGTAGCGCACGCGGATCGGCAAGCCCGATGTCTTCCACCGCCATGCGGATCAAGCGCCGCCCCATATACAGCGGATCAGCGCCGCCATCGAACATGCGCGTCAGCCAGTACAACGCGGCATCGGGTGATGAACCGCGCACGGATTTATGCAAGGCCGAGATCTGGTCGTAAAACGCGTCGCCGCCTTTGTCGAAGCGGCGCAGGCTTTGCGTCAGGGTCTGCTTGACGAAATCGTCATCAACCTCGGTTCGTTTGGTTTGCTCTGCCGCCGTGGCCACCTGCTCCACCAGATTCAGCAACCGGCGCGCATCGCCATCGGCATAAGCCACCAGGCTGTCGCGCGCAGCATCCGATAAATCAAATGAAAACAAAGACTTGGATACACCCCGCGCCACCAGCTCAGCGAGATCGGCTGTAGTCAGCGACTGCAATACATAAACCGCCGCGCGGGACAACAAAGCGCCGTTCACTTCAAACGACGGATTCTCGGTGGTAGCGCCGATGAAAGTGATCAGCCCCTGCTCCACAAACGGCAGGAAGGCATCCTGCTGCGACTTGTTGAAGCGGTGAACTTCATCCACAAACAGAATAGTGCGGCGGCCGGACTGCTGCAGCACGGCTTCGGCGCGTGCCACGGCCTCACGGATTTCCTTCACTCCGGAGAGCACTGCGGAGATCGCGATGAATTCCGCCTCGAAGGCCTGCGCCATCAGGCGTGCCAGCGTGGTTTTGCCCACGCCTGGCGGCCCCCACAGGATCATGGAATGCGGCTTGCCGGCCTCAAACGCCAGCCGCAGCGGCTTGCCCGCACCCAGCAGATGCTGCTGACCGACCACTTCGTCCAGCGTGCGCGGACGTAACTGTTCCGCCAATGGCGCTGCCGGCTCACGCTTTGCGAAAAGGTCGCTCACTCGGAAATCACGTCAGCGCCCTTGGGCGGCGTGAAACGGAATACATCGGCGGCGATGCGCGGATTGCGTTCAACGTCAGCGAAAGTAATCACTGTGACCTGGCCAAACTGGTCACGCAGCTCCATCGCCTCCAAGCCCGATTTGCCGAAGCCCATGCGCACACGCTCAAACACCGTGTCGCGGTTTTTGGGAATGGCTTCCAGCCAGTCCAGCCCCTTGTCCATACCCAGATTGCTCAGCTTGTAGTCGCGCTCAAGATCGTTGCTGCCGGACAGCAGCGCAGCAGGGCTCGCACCCAGAGCACCATCGAGTTTGCGCACGGTGACCTGATTGAGATCCTTGTCATAGATCCACAGCCGATTACCGTCACCGACGATGACCTGCTCATAGGGCTTGGTGTAATCCCAGCGGAATTTTCCGGGCCGGGAAAACTGCATGACGCCCTGGGCCTGTTGCAACTGCTTGAGATTCTTGTCGAGCACCATCTGCGCAAAACGCGCCTTGACCGTATGCGTCTGGCTCAAAAAGACCTTCAGCGCATCGGTGGCAGCTGCAGAAACAGACAGCGGCATCAGGCACAACAGGGTGAACAGCAGTCGCATCACGGTCTCCGGCGCACGCGTTCAATGTTGACGATCCGTCCCGAGCGCAGCGTTATGGTCGTCAGGTACGGATTGGCTGTCGTCGGATAGTAATAGTAGGACTTCAACCCTTCCCGAACATTGTCTTTGGACTGGTGATCCGGCTTGCCGGCGCGCAATACCAGATCACCTTCAGTCATGCCGTGCTCCAAGCGGATATACACCTCGAAAGCCATGCCACGCCCCGACTCATCGGCGGCATGCACCAGAGGTGCCAGCAACAGCAGTAACAACAGAAGTCGTTTCATCATGAAGAGTCAGATCACGCCGCGGGCAAAAAGTTTGCCGTCTACGAAAAATCAGCGTTCACTCGCCATCGGAAGCCGATGGCGGGGCAAGCACTTCGCGATTGCCGTTGGACAGCATCGTTGATACCAGACCGGCGCGCTCCATCTGCTCGATCAGCCTTGACGCGCGGTTGTAACCGATGCGCAGATGGCGCTGAACCAGAGAAATCGACGGTCGCCGGGTCTTGAGCACAATCGCCACAGCCTGATCGTACAACGGGTCAGCCTCGACATCACCGCCCTCACCGCCATCAACGCCGCCATCGGAAGGCGCTTCCGGACTTTCCAGCACTTCGTCAATGTATTGCGGCTTGGCCAGACTCTTCAGATGCTCGACAACTTTATGCACTTCCTGATCGTCGACAAACGCGCCGTGGACGCGCTGGGGATAGCCCTGGCCCGGTGGCAGGAACAGCATGTCGCCCTGGCCCAGCAGCGCTTCAGCGCCCATCTGGTCGAGAATCGTCCGTGAATCGACCTTGGCGGAAACCTGGAATGCGATCCGCGTCGGGATGTTGGCCTTGATCAGACCGGTAATGACATCGACCGAAGGACGCTGCGTGGCAAGGATCAGGTGAATACCGGCAGCGCGCGCCTTCTGCGCCAGACGCGCAATCAGTTCTTCAACCTTTTTGCCAACCACCATCATCAGATCGGCCAGTTCGTCGATGACCACGACAATCAGCGACATCTCCAGCAGCGGCACCGGGTTTTCCGGGGTCGATGCAATCGGATTGTTAAGCGGTGCTTTTTTCTTGATGGCGTCGCGCACTTTCTGGTTAAAACCCGCCATATTGCGCACACCCAGCGCAGACATCAGCTTGTAGCGGCGCTCCATCTCGCCGACACACCAGTTGAGAGCATTCGCCGCCTGGCGCATGTCGGTAACCACCGGCGCCAGAAGATGCGGAATGCCTTCGTAAACGGAAAGCTCCAGCATTTTCGGATCGACGAGTATCAGCCGGACCTGGGAAGGCGGCGCCTTGTAGAGCAGCGACAGGATCATTGCGTTGATCGCCACCGATTTGCCGGAGCCCGTGGTGCCGGCGACCAGCAGATGCGGCATACGCCCCAGATCGGCAACGATCGGATGACCGGCGATATCCTTGCCCAGGGCCATCGTCAGCGGGGAAGCCATGTCGGCATAGACCTGGGAGCTGAGAATCTCCGACAGACGCACCATCTGCCGCTTGGGATTGGGAATCTCCAGGCCCATGCAGCTTTTGCCGGGGATGGTCTCGACGACCCGGATACTCAGCACCGACAGCGCGCGCGCCAGATCTCGAACGAGGTTGATGATCTGGCTGCCTTTGACACCGACAGCCGGCTCAATCTCGAAGCGGGTAACCACTGGCCCCGGGTAAGCCGCGAGTACTTTCACCTCAACGCCGAAATCGAGCAGTTTCTTTTCGATCAGGCGCGAAGTGAATTCCAGCGTATCCGGTGAAATGGCCTCGATATTTTCATCGGCCGGATCCAGCAGCTTGAGCGGCGGCAACAGGCTATCCGGCAGTTCTTCAAACAACGGAACCTGTTTTTCCTTCTGGACACGCACAGACTTCGGAATCTCGACACGCGGGGGTTCAATGCGCACCGGTTCCCGGGCATCGATTTTTTTCCTGCTGTCCTCGACGGCTTCCTTGCGGGCAACAACCGCCACTTCACCCGCCTTGCGATCCTCGCGCTCCTGCAGCTTGGTAATCACAAAAGCATAAAACCGTTCGGACCAGTCGCCGACACTCTCAATGACTGCCAACCATGAAGTTCCGGTAAAGAGACTGAGGCCTGCGGCAAAAAGCGCCAGCAACAGCAGCGTTGCGCCTGTAAACCCGGCCAGACTTGCGAGTCCGTTGCCGACCACGGCACCCAATGCACCACCCGGCGCGCCGGGCAAAGCGGCTTTCAGGCTGTAGAGTCGCAGCGACTCCACGCCGCAACTGGAAACCAGCAGAATAACAAAACCAATCAGCGCAACGGCGTAAGAGCGACGGTCGTCACTTTCCAACACGGTTTCGATTCGCCGGAATCCCCACAGCACGAGAGCGCCGCAGAGCACAACCCACCAATAGGAAGAAATGCCAAACACGAACAACATCAGATCAGCGAGATAGGCACCAACCACGCCGCCGGCGTTCTCAATGTGATCGGGGACAACACTGTGCGACCAGCCCGGATCGCCTTTGTGAAACGTGAACAGCACCAGCAACAAGTAAAGTGCTACGGCGAGAAATGCCAGCCACCAGGATTCCCTGACCAGCGCGGCAATCTTCGGCGGCAGCGGGTTGCGTGCCGCCTTGGCAACGAGTGTTTTGTCAGCTGGCATCAGCTTCGGCGTCCGGAATCATCAAGTTGAATTAACCCGATGATTATAAGTGAAAAACACCGCACCCCGGCAGCACGGTGCGAATCCACCGGTGATCACGCTCCGCCACCAAAAACAAACCCCGCCTGATGCGGGTTTGTACCAAGAAGCTGAAGAACTAAATCAGCGGACGGTGCACTTTTGGCTGGCGCCGACTTTAATCGCGTCGCCACCGAAACCGAGCGTGAAGGACATCTGACCCAGATTGAGGCCGGGGTCACGAGGCAGCAGCACCGGGGGGGGTTAGGAGCTTTGGCAAAAGCGAAGTCGCCGGTCGCAGCCAGGAAGAGTTCCTCAACCGATTGAATTAAATCTCAAAAATCACATTGCAGCGCCAATTCAGCTTCACGCGGGCCGTTCGGCACAGCAATCAGCTCAGGCAGAACCCCGGTGAGCCATCGACTGGCGATCCAGAACAATGATCTTGCGCCTGTCGGTGCGAATCAAGTTTTTTTCCTGCAGATCTTTGATAACCCGGCTGACCATCTCACGGGATGCGCCGATCATGCGGGCGATTTCCTGTTTGGCAGGCACCCTGGGAACAACCCAGGACCCGTCTGTCAGCTCCGCCATGTCGATAATCAAGCGGGCAACACGTCCGTAGACATCGATCAGCGCCAGGCTTTCAATCTTACGGTCGGCGTCACGCAGACGCTTCACCAGATTTTTCATGACCTGCATGGCGACGTCGCTGTTGCTTTCCATGCAGGACATGAAGGCAGTGCGCGGAATACGCAGGATGTCACAGGGCTCGAGGGTTTCTACAGTTGCTGAACTCGGCAATCCGTCCAGCAGGCCCATTTCGCCGACATAGTCCTGCGAACCCAGCATGGTCAGGATAACTTCACGCCCCTCTTCGTCGGGGATCAGCACCTTAACTCGCCCTGAAAGAATGACGTAAAGTGCGTCGGTCTCCTCCCCTGCTCGGAGAATCAAGGCTCCGCGGGGATAGCTGCGATGCTGCACACAGGAAGCCAGCGTAGCGATTTGCTGGTTGGTAAAAGACGACAGCAACGGTACGGTTTTAAGGATTTGCGGGTTGGGAATAATGGGCGGAAGCACTTTAGCTTGTTACAATCCGTTGGATTTCCCTGTGCGGCATATCGCCGTTATGTCAGAGATGATGTTGCCAGATTGGCCGGCAATAGTCATTAATCCGGGATTAAGCGCAGTTCCACCCCCCCTCCCACCGCATCGCAATCGCAGCGGCGACACCAACCTGATAAAGTCGCGGTTTACGCGATTTTTTATAACTTTTTCCGTTTCTTAGCCAAAATCCCATGACCACAACGACCAAACACTGTCGCGTCCTCATCCTCGGCTCAGGCCCCGCCGGCTACTCGGCTGCGGTCTACGCCGCCCGCGCCAACCTCAAACCCGTGCTGATCACCGGCATGGCACAGGGTGGCCAGCTGATGACCACCACGGATGTGGACAACTGGCCTGCCGACGCAGACGGCGTGCAGGGGCCGGAACTGATGGAGCGGTTCCAGAAACATGCGGAACGCTTCAACACCGAAATGGTGTTCGACCACATTCATACGGTGAAACTGAAGGAAAACCCGATCACGCTGATTGGCGACCAGGGCACTTACACCTGTGATGCGCTGATCATCGCCACAGGTGCCTCTGCGATGTACCTCGGCCTGCCCTCGGAAGAAAAGTTCATGGGCAAAGGCGTTTCCGGCTGCGCCACCTGCGACGGCTTTTTCTACAAAAACCAAGACGTCGCGGTCATCGGCGGCGGCAATACCGCGGTTGAGGAAGCGCTGTACCTCACCAACATCGCCAAACACGTCACCATCGTCCATCGCCGCGACAAATTCCGCGCTGAAGCCATCCTGATCGACAAGCTCAATGAGCGTGTCGCCGCCGGCAAGGCAACGGTAATGTGGGATCATACACTCGACGAAGTACTCGGTGACAACACCGGCGTTACCGGCATGCGCATCAAACACGCCAAGACCGGCGCCACAACCGACAAGCAGCTGCAAGGCGTTTTCATCGCCATCGGTCACAAGCCGAATACAGACATTTTCGAAGGCCAGCTCGACATGAAAAACGGCTACATCGAAACCAAGGGCGGCAATACGGGGAACGCCACCGCAACCAGCATCCCGGGTGTGTTCGCCGCCGGCGATGTGCAAGACCACGTATATCGCCAGGCCGTCACCAGCGCCGGCACCGGCTGCATGGCGGCGCTTGATGCACAACGCTACCTGGAAAGCAAAGGTCTGGTCTGAACGCGGCCCGGGCCGGGGAGATGCGCTGTGAAACGGAAAAGTCCGCACAGCGCCTCCATTCCGCCTGAAGAATCCGAACTGCTGCGCGCCGCGCTGGCGGATGTGCGGCCGCTGCCGCCCCTCAACCGCGCGGCGCTGATACGTCCCAAACCACAACCCGTCGCCGCCCAGCGCTTGCGCGACGAACAGGAGGTGCTTCGCGACACCCTCAGCGACCATCCAGCCTGGGAACAGAATCTGGAAACCGGCGAAGAACTGCTGTTCAAGCGTGATGGGCTGTCACAGGAACACATCCGTAAACTCCGGCGCGGCCACTGGAAAATCCAGGATCACCTCGACCTGCACGGACACACCGCAATAGAAGCACGCACGCTGACCGCCGCATTTCTCGCGCGCGCCGTCCGCAATGGTCTGCGCTGCGTACGCATCGTGCACGGAAAAGGCCTGAGCTCGCCGAACCGCGAGCCGGTATTGAAGAAAAAACTGTCGGGATGGCTGGCGCAGCGCGACGAAGTGCTGGCCTACTGCCAAGCGCCGCAGACCGAGGGTGGTGGCGGCGCGGTGTTGGTGCTGTTGAGAGGATCCCGCAACAGCACCAAATAACGCAGAAAAACTAGACGGCAGCCTCGTCGGTCTCGCCAGTACGGATGCGGATCACCTGGGCCACATCACTGACGAAAATCTTGCCGTCGCCGATCTTGCCGGTGCGCGCAGCTTTCACCATTGCATCAATGGCAGCATCGAGCATCTTGTCGGCAACGACCACTTCGACCTTGACCTTGGGCAGGAAATCAACGACGTATTCCGCGCCGCGATACAACTCGGTGTGCCCCTTCTGCCGGCCAAAACCCTTGACTTCGGTCACGGTCAGTCCGCTGACGCCGATTTCGGACAATGCCTCACGCACTTCATCCAGCTTGAACGGCTTGAAAATAGCCTCGATTTTTTTCATGGTAACTCCGGAAAACGCTGTGTAATGGCAAAAAGAATAGCACAGGACCGCATTGCCGTCCGTCAGTGCCTGAACTTGTTGGTAATGGGGTAACGCCAGTCCTTGCCGAAGCCGCGGTTGGTGATACGGATTCCAACCGGCGCCTGGCGCCGCTTGTATTCGCTGATCCGCAGCAGTCTGACCAACTTGTCGACGTCAGCCTGCGCAAAACCCGAGGCAATGATCTCCTGCGGGCTGCGGTACTGTTCGACATAAGCCTCCATGATCGTATCCAGCACGTCATAGGGCGGCAGGCTGTCCTGGTCCTTCTGGTCGGGCCGCAACTCGGCTGACGGCGGCCGGTCAATCACCCGCCGCGGAATCACGGGACTGATGGAGTTCCGGTATTCGCAAAGACGGTAAACCAGCGTCTTCTTGATGTCCTTGAGCACCGCAAAACCGCCGGCCATGTCGCCATACAGCGTAGCGTACCCGGTACCCATTTCGCTCTTGTTGCCGGTGGTCAGCACAATCGCACCGGTCTTGTTCGACATCGCCATCAGCAGCGTGCCGCGGATACGCGCCTGCAGATTCTCCTCGGTGACATCTTCCTTCAAACCGCGGAACTCATCCGCGAGAGCGGCACGGAAACAGTCAAACATCGGGCGGATTGCAATTTCGGAATACTTCGCACCCATGGCCTGCGCCTGCGCCTTGGCATCCTCGCAGCTCATCCCTGCGGTGTATTGCGAAGGCATCATCACCGCATGAACCTTGTCCGCACCCAGCGCATCCACCGCCACCGCCAGCGTCAGCGCCGAATCAATGCCGCCGGACAAGCCCAGCAGCGCACCGGGAAAACCATTCTTGCCCAGATAATCCCGGACGCCCATCACCAGCGCCGCGTAAACATCCTGCTCCAGCGTGGTCACCGGGGCGATTTCTCCCTTCTTCGGTACACCACCCGCCAGTTCAACCAGCGCCACCACTTCCTTGAACGCAGGGAACTGATGCGTCAACTCACCACGGCCGTCCACCGCAAAAGACGCGCCGTCAAAAACCAGCTCATCCTGACCGCCAACCTGATTGGCGTACACCACCGGCATACCGGTCTTGCCGATACGCTCACGCACCACTTCATAACGCGTCAGCTGTTTATTGACGTGGTATGGGGACGCATTCAGCACCAGCAGCAGCTGGGCCCCGGCATCGCGCGCGGCCCGCGCCGCAGGCTCTTCCCAGACGTCGGCGCAGATATTGATGCCGACGCACAAACCTTCATGTTCAAACACGCAAGGGGCATCACCGGAATCGAAGTAGCGCTCCTCATCGAACACCGTGTAATTGGGTAACGTGCGTTTCAGGTAAGTCGCAATGATCTTGCCGTCACGAATCACCGAAGCCGCGTTGTAGCGCTTGCCACCGGTCTGGTGCGGATGACCCAGCACCAGAGTAATGCCGGTGACTTCCGCGATTATCCGATGGAATACGCGGTCGCAGGCCTGGAAAAAATCATCCCGCAACAGCAGGTCTTCCGGCGGATAACCCGATAATGCCAGTTCGGTGGTCAGCAACAGGCTGGCGCCTGCCGCTTTTGCAAGGCGTGCGGCATCGCTGATTTTTGCGGCATTGCCGTCAAGGTCGCCAACCGTCACATTCAGCTGTGCAATCGCTATTTTCATAGCGCTAATATATCATCCACACGCATGCATTTTGACGCGACGACGCCGTGAACCTGCAAGTCGCAACATCCCTTGATGACATTGATCCGCAAGCCTGGAACCGGCTGGGCGGCGATGATCCGTTCCTGCAATACGCCTTCCTGCAAGCCCTGCATGAAACCGGTTGCGCCTGCCCGGATACCGGCTGGACCCCGCACTACCTGCTGCTGAAAGACAGGGATGCACTGGCGGGCGCCATGCCGCTGTATCTGAAGCAGCACTCCTACGGCGAATATGTGTTCGATTGGGCCTGGGCGGATGCCTACCAGCGCCACGGCCTGACCTACTACCCGAAACTGCTCAGCGCCATCCCCTTTACCCCGGTGGTCGGTGCCCGCATTCTTGCCACGGAATCACGCCATCGCGACCAACTGATCGCCGGCGCCCTGGAACTGGCCTTACAAAACGGAATCTCATCGCTGCATATCCTGTTCCCGTCTGAAACGGATCTGAGCGACCTCAAGCGCCATGGACTGATGCTGCGCCAGGGCCTGCAATTTCACTGGCGCAATGACGGCTATGCTGACTTTGAACAGTTTTTGTCGCAACTCAGCCACGACAAGCGCAAAAAAATCCGTCAGGAACGGCGCAAGGTACGTGATGCCGGTATCCAATTTGACTGGCTCGAGGGCCCTGCCATCAGCGAACAGGACTGGAAATTTTTCCATCGCTGCTACCGCCAGACCTACCGCGAACACCACTCCTCGCCCTACCTCAGCCTGGCGTTTTTCCAGCGTGTCGGTGCTGCAATGCCCGAGAATTTCGTATTGGTCCGCGCATTGCGCGAAGGCCAACCCGTCGCCGCCTCCCTGCTGGTACGCAACGCCACCCGGCTCTATGGCCGGCACTGGGGCGCCGTCGAGCATCACCCCATGCTGCATTTTGAAGCCTGCTACTACCAGGCAATTGAATACGCCATCGCCCGCGGCCTGCAGGTCTTCGAGGGCGGCGCGCAGGGCGAACACAAGATGGCGCGCGGCCTGCTGCCGGTCACCACGCAGTCGGCACATTGGCTGGCACACCCCGAATTCGCCGAGGCGGTCAGCCGCTATTTGGAGCGCGAAACCGCCTTACTCGATGAACATGGCCGCGCCCTGGCTGAACGCAACCCGTTCAAATCCGCTTGAATCCGCGCTGTCACCGCACAAAAGATGACCGGCAAAACCATCTTCCCGTATAGTGTCGGCCTCGAAACCCGGACTCACCCATGAAGTTCTGCAGCGACTGCGGCGCAGCCGTCAGCCTCAAAATTCCCGCCGGAGACTCGCTACCCCGCTACGTCTGCGACGCCTGCGCGACGATTCATTATCAGAATCCGAAAATGATCGTCGGCTGCATCGCGGAATGGGAAAAACGCATCCTGCTGTGCCGCCGTGCGATCGAACCACGCATGGGATTGTGGACAGTGCCTGCCGGTTTCATGGAAAACGGCGAAACCACCGCACAGGGCGCCGCCCGCGAAACGCTGGAGGAAGCCAATGCCCGCGTCGAAGTCGGTCCGCTGTACGCGATGTACGACATCCCGCACATCAACCAGGTCTACATTCTGTTCCGCGCCCGCCTGCTCGATCTCGATTTCAGCGCCGGCACTGAATCACTGGAAGTGAAACTGTTCGACGAGGCGGATATCCCCTGGGAACAGATTGCTTTCGCCACGGTGCGCAATACGCTGACCCATTACTACAGCGACCGCAAGGCGGGCGAATACCGCTTCCACCTCGGCACCATCGAACGCGCCCCCGCCCGCAACTGAACCCGGCTCTAAGAATCAGGCTGCACGCAGTGCGTCAACGATGCTCAGCCGCGCGGCCCGCACCGCCGGCAGAAAACCGCCGATCACCCCCATCAGCAACGCAAACAGCATCGACGTCACGATAATCCGCGGCGTCAGCGTGAAGCTGAACGCCAGCTCGGAAAACGACTGCCAGTTCAGCGTGGAAATGTGGATGAACTGCATCAGCGACGCCAGCATCAGGCCGGCAACGCCGCCGACGACACCCAGCAGCACTGCCTCCAGAAGGAAGGTGGCCAGAATGCTGGTCCGGCGGAAACCGAGTGCACGCAGCGTGCCGATTTCCCCGGTGCGGTTCGCCACTGCGGCATACATGGTGATCATCGCGCCGATCATCGCGCCCACCGAAAAAATCACCGACAGCGTCAGCCCCAGATAACTGATGAAATTCGAAAGCGCCTTCGACTGATCCTCGAAAAACTCGCGCTCCGCTTTGACATCCAGCGTCAGCCGCGGATCGTTCTCCAGTCGAGACTTGATCTCCGGCAGGGCCGCCGGATCCGCCAGCCGTGCCACCACCGCCGACCAGGCATTGCGCCGGAAGGACTGCAGCAATTGATCCGCATCCGCCCACACTTCGGAGTCGTAAGCAGAACCCTTGGCCTCGAACAAACCGACAACCTGCCATTCACGACCGCCGAAACGCAGCAGCGAACCGACTGCCGCGCCTTCAAAACGCTGGGCGATGCTGGAACCGACAATGACTTCTGCCGAACCCGGCCTGAACGAACGGCCTTCGATGATGCGCAACTGTGGTCGCAGCTTAAAAGCCGCAAGCCCGACGCCGCGCGTCGTGACATTGGTCGCCACGCCGGAGTCACGCTTCGGCAGCGTAATCAGCACCACCACTTCCTTGGACGCCAGCCGCAGGCCGTTGCCGCCGATGGCGATCTCCGGCTGCGTCTCCACCACCGCCGCCTGCATGCGGTCCACCACGCTGGAGATTTCGGCGCCCGATGCGCGACGCGTCACGTGCACGTTATCGGGCTGGCCCGTTGCAATCAGGGTCTGCCGCAAGCCGGTATCGAGCATCTGCACCGCCGCAAACACGAACACCACCAGCGCCATGCCGCCGGCGGTCAGCAGCGTAGTCAGCTTGCGCGTCCACAGATTGCGGACCGTGTAGGAAAACGGCAGCGCCATCAGCCCACCGCCCTCAGGCCTTCGACGATACGCACCCGCGCCGCGCGCCAGGCCGGCACCACGGCTGCGGCAACGCCGACGACCAGCGCACAGGCAAATTGCAGCCACACGGTTTCCATACTCACCGCAAACACCGGAAACAAGGTGCCCATCTTGGCGCCGAACCAATCCGCTACCGGGAAGGTCAGCAATACGCCCAGCCCGGCCCCGGTAAACGCAATCGTCAGCGACTCGCCGTAGATCAGACCACCCAGAAAACCTGGCCCGAAACCCAGCGCCTTCAGTGTCGCGTTCTCCCCCACGCGCTCGCGTGCGGTCATCGCCATGGTGTTGGCCATCACCGCCAGGATAATGAATATGACGACGAAGGACACGATGCGAATGGCGATGACGATGGCCTCGGTCTGCTTGATGAAGCCGATCTGGAACGCCTTCTCCGTTTCGGTGAGCGTTTCCGCCGGTGAATTGCGGAACTGCGCATCGATGGTCGCGCTGATTTCCGCAGCGCGCGACACATCGCTGACCTGCACCACAAACACGCCGACCTGATTGGCGCGTTGCGGCGCGCGACTGCGAACCGTCTCGTTCAGATATTCCCAGTGAAAGAAAAACTGCGAGGTATCGGTCTTGGGCGTCGCACCTTCGTAAATCGCGCGCACAACGAATTCCCAGTTACCGGCGAAGATCGTGCCTTTCAGCGGTACCACATCGCCCAGCTTGAAGCCATAGGTATCCGCCAGCTTGCGCCCGACCACCGCACCCTTGCGATCACGCATGAAATCACGTAACTGATCCGGATGGATGCGGTATTCCGGATACATCGCCAGATAGGGAACCGGATCAATCGCGAATTGCGGGAAAAAATTCTTCGGTTCCTGATACACGCCGGCGAACCAGTTGGCCGAGGCCACCGAACGCACACCATCGAGGCCGCGGATCTTGTCGCGATAGTGCACGGGCAGCGGCACCACCAGCGATACTGCACTGCGCGTCACCAGCCGGTCCGGCGCCGCCGAATTCGCACCGGTGTACCAGGCATCGACAACGGTCTGCAGCAACCCGAAGGACAGGATCGCCACCAGCAACCCCAGCACCGTCAGCAGCGTGCGCAGCTTGTGGCGCAGCGCATTGCGCAGGATGAGTTTCAGCAGATACATACGAACGTTTAGACGCGGCTATAAATATTTTTAAAAACAGATACTTATAATCATTCCGTCAACAGGCCTTTTTCCAGATGACGGATCCGCCGGGCGCGCTGCGCCGCGTGCGGATCATGCGTCACCATAATGATGGTCTTGCCCAGTTCGCCATTGAGCCTGTCCATCAAGGCAAGAATGTCATCGGCGGAGGCGCGGTCGAGGTCACCGGTAGGCTCGTCTGCCACAAGGATCGTCGGATCGGTAATGACCGCGCGCGCGATCGCCACGCGCTGCTGCTGCCCGCCGGACAGCTCCGACGGGTAATGCGTCATGCGGTCTGCCAGACCGACCATACCCAGGGCCACTTCCACACGCTCGCGGCGGTCACGCGCCGCTAGCCCCGTCAACAGCAAGGGCAGCTCGACGTTCTCCAGCGCCGTCAGCACCGGCATCAGGTTATAGAACTGGAAAATGAAACCGACATTGCGCGCCCGCCAGTCAGCAAGCCCCGCCTCATCCAGTTGCATGATGTCGACATCGGCAACACGCAGCTCACCGCTGTCGGGGCGATCGATGCCGGCAATCAGGTTGAGCAATGTGCTTTTGCCGGAACCGGACGGCCCCATCAACGCCACGAAGTCTCCCGAGTCGATGTCGAAGCTGATGTCTTCCAGGACCGGCACCACCTGCCCGCCGCGGCGGTAGGTTTTGGTGAGATGGCGGATCGCGACCGCGGGCGCGGACTGCGACACGGTTATTTCGCCGCCACCGCCACCGGCGCGCCGTCGCGCAGGCCCGCCGGCGGCCGCATCACCACCTTGTCGCCGGCCGCCACCTTGCCGCCGACCTCGATCAGGTCGCCGATTTTCATGCCGGTTTTCACCGGCACCTGTGCCGCCCTGCCTTCGCGGATCACGAATACGACGCTGCTGCCGTCCCGCTCCACCACCGCTGCCGGCTGCACCACCGT
This sequence comes from Burkholderiales bacterium, assembly GCA_030833315.1. Lineage (GTDB taxonomy): Bacteria > Pseudomonadota > Gammaproteobacteria > Burkholderiales > SG8-41. Next base: position 9,276 of record JAURHM010000047.1, on the reverse strand, counting down.
GCGTGACGTGCGTTCGTTATCCGGCAGTTCCTTTTCGAGGAAGGCGACCTTGGCGCTCATCTCCGGCAGGATGCGCACATCCGGCTCGACGAAGCGTACCTTGACCATCACCGTCGCCTTGGCGCGGTCCACCGTCGGCACCATGCGCTGCACGATGCCGCGGAAACGCTGGTCCGGCAGCGCATCCAACTGGATTTCACAGGGCTGGCCGACTTTGACCTTCGCCAGATTTGCTTCCGACACATCAGCCTCGACTTCCAGGGTCGACATGTCCGCCATGGTCACCACCGCCGCCTGCGAACCCAGCGCTGACGAAAACGGCGTGATCACATCACCCACATTGGCATTCTTGGTCAGCACCACACCGTCGAAAGGTGCGCGGATCAGCGTCTGCTCTACAGCCACCTGCGCGACACGGAGATTGGCCTCTGCGGCGGCAATCGATGCCTTGTAGCCGCTCAGCGCCGCCTGCGCCTTCTGATGACGCGCAACCGAGGTATCGTGCGCGGCAACGGATACGAATTTTTTCTCCAGCAAATCCCTCGACCGTGCCATGGCGCGCTGCGCCTCATTCAATTCAGCGTCGCCCTGCTCCAGGTTGGCCCGCGCCACTTTCACGCTGGCCGCCGCCTGCTGCATCTGCGCGGTGACATCACTGCTTTCAAGGCGCGCCAGGATTTCGCCGGCCTTGACCTGACTGCCTTCACGCACATTGAGCCATTCCAGCCGGCCGGTCGCCTTTGACGCGACGGCGGCCTTGCGCTGGGCCACGACATAACCGGTGGCATTGAGCAGTGTATGAGCCTGCGACGGGTAAGCCTTGGAAGCTGTGGCGGTTTCAACGGCCAGCGGCGCATTGCGCGCGTACAACCAGTAAGCCGCTCCGCCAACAAAGGCCGCAACGAGCAGCCACCACCAGCGGAAACTGCGCTTCCGGATCGCTTGAGACGCATCCCGGTCGATGCGCAATCGGTTCAGGTCCTGGTCAGCCAAAATGATCTAAAATCGAATGACTTTCATAACCTGCATTGTATCCGGAGACCCCGATGAACGCCGCAAAGTCCTCGACCAAAAACGAGTTTCAGTGGGACGACCCACTGCTGCTCGACGACCTGCTCAGCGATGAAGAGCGCATGGTACGGGATGCGGCAAGGGCCTATTGCCAGGAAAAACTGATGCCGCGCGTCCTCGAGGCCAACCGCCACGAGAAATTCCACCGCGAAATCATGAATGAGATGGGCGCACTTGGCTTTCTCGGGTCCACCATCGAGGGCTACGGCTGTGCCGGCGTCAATCACGTCTGTTATGGCCTGATCTCGCGTGAGGTCGAGCGCGTCGACAGCGGCTACCGCTCGGCGCTTTCCGTGCAGTCCAGCCTGGCGATGTATCCGATCTACGCCCATGGCAGCGAAGCCCAGAAACAGAAATACCTCCCCAAAATGGCCACCGGCGAATGGATCGGCTGTTTCGGCCTGACCGAACCCAATGCCGGCTCCGATCCGGCCGGCATGATCACCCGCGGCCGCAAGACCGACGGCGGCTGGCTGCTTAGCGGTGCAAAAATGTGGATCACCAATGCGCCGCTTGCTGATGTGCTGATGATCTGGGGCAAGGACGACAGCGGCGTGATCCGCGGCTTCATCCTCGAAAAAGGCATGAAGGGTCTGAGCACGCCGAAGATCGAAGGCAAGTTCAGCCTGCGCGCCTCGATCACCGGCGAGGTTGTCATGGACAATGTGTTCGTGCCCGACGAAAACGTGCTGCCCAATGTTTCGGGACTCAAAGGCCCCTTCTCCTGCCTGAACAAGGCGCGCTACGGCATCGCCTGGGGTGCGCTCGGCGCGGCTGAATTCTGCTGGCACGCCGCACGAACTTACACGCTGGACCGCAAGCAGTTCGGCCGACCGCTCGCAGCCAACCAGCTGGTGCAGCTGAAGCTGGTCAATATGCAGACTGAAATCACCCTCGGCCTGCATGCGGTATTGCGGCTCGGCCGGTTGATGGACGAGGACCGTGTCGCGCCGGAAATGATTTCCGTGCTCAAACGCAATTCCTGCGGCAAGGCCCTGGACATCGCGCGCGTCGCCCGCGACATGCACGGCGGCAACGGCATCTCGGATGAATTCCATGTCATCCGCCATGTGATGAATCTGGAAGCCGTTAACACCTACGAAGGCACGCATGACATCCATGCGTTGATTCTGGGCCGCAGCATCACAGGCCTGTCGGCATTCTGAAAAACCTGCGATCCTGAAAAAAACAGCCCCGTTTCCGGGGCTGTTTTTTTGTCCGTCTGATTTCTCGTGTTTGTTACAGCAGTTGCTTGTGCAGCTCCACCGGCGCACGTTTTGCACGCATCCGCAGATTGAGCATCTCAACAACGACCGCAAACGCCATCGCGAAGTAGATGTAACCCTTGGGAATATGCATATCCCAGCCCTCGCCGATCAGCGCGACACCGACCAGGATCAGGAAGGACAGCGCCAGCATCTTGATCGTCGGATGACGGTCGACAAAAGCGCCGATCGGACCCGCAGCAAAAAGCATCACACCGACCGCAATCACGATCGCCACTACCATGATCGACAGTTCATCGACCATGCCAACCGCCGTGATCACCGAGTCCAGCGAAAACACGATGTCGATGACTGCAATCTGCGCAATAACCGCGCCGAAAGTGGCAGTCGCCGCCACCGCAACGCTGCCCTCGTGCCCGTCCACGGGCCCTTCCAGCGAGTTATGGATTTCATGCACGCTTTTCCACAGCAGGAACAACCCGCCGCCAATCAGGATCAGATCGCGACCGGACAGTTCATGCGCAAACAGCGCAAACAGCGGCGCAGTCAGCGACATCAGCCAGGTCAACGTGAACAGCAGGCCGATCCGGGTGAGCATCGCAAACATCAACCCGATATTGCGCGCCTTGGCGCGCTGGTGCTCAGGCAGGCGCCCACAGAGGATGGAAATGAAAATGATGTTGTCCACACCGAGGACAATCTCCAGCGCAGTCAGCGTCGTCAGCGCGAGCCATGCATTCGGATCTGACAGCCATTCCATACTCACTCCCAATTTTTATCAATAAAAACAATTATTTAATTATAACCGCCGGTTCAGCTTGAACAGCGCAATCGCAGTTCCGCATTATAAAATGCGGCGGTCGATGCGCATCATTACATTTGCGACGCCACATGCCCAGCATGCGAAACGGCGACCGACCCGCCGGACGGAAACTGCTACAGTCATTGCCCGTATTTATTCTCCTGTCATCTTTCCATCTTTCTGCATCCCATCCGGAAAACGCCATGTCGACACAACCCACACCAGCCGCAGCGCCTGACACCGCCGCCACAACCCCGTCGATCTCGCAGCAGATCGCCGAGTTCGCCGCCAACCTGACGCCGGACGCGATTCCCGCAGGCATTCGCGAGCGCGCCAAACTGCACGCACTGGATGTCGCCGGGACCGCCCTCGCTGCCACCCGTTTTGATTTCGCCCAGCATGCGCTGGCCGGCATCAGCAATCTCGCCGAAGGCGGCAACAACAGCGTCATCGGCATGAACATCAAGCTGCCGATGCGTGACGCAGTGCTGATGAACGGCATCCTCGCCCACGGTCTCGATTACGACGACACCCACCCCGGCGCCATTGTCCACCCGACCTCCAGCGCCTTCCCCTGCTCGCTGGGTGTCGCAGAAAAACGCGATGCTTCGGGCGCCGACCTGTTGATGGCCTATATCCTCGGCGTCGAGATTGCCACCCGCCTCGGCGTTGCCGCCGGCGGTACGATGCATACCCAGGGCTTCCACACCACGGGCATCGCCGGTCACTTCGGCTGCTCGGTCGCCGCCGGCAAGCTGTTCAAGCTGAGCCCGCAGCGCCTGCAATACGCCCAGGGCTTTGCCGGCAGCACCGCATCCGCGATATCCGAACACCGCGCGGACGGCGCCTGGAACAAACGCCTGCACCCGGCCTGGGCCGGCGTCGGCGGCATCACTGCGGCAGGCCTCGCCAGCGGAGGCTTTGTCGGCACCCGCAAAATCTATGAAGGCGAAGACGGCATTTTCCGTTCGCACACCGGCACCCGCTTCAAGGAAGTCGACATGGGCGCGATGACGCGCAATCTCGGTCAGGAATGGCTGTTCAAGGAAGTCGCGATCAAGCCCTTCCCGATCTGCCACCTGCTGCATGCCTGCGCCGACTCCGCACTGGCAATCCGCCGCAAGCACAACATCAAACCGGAAGACATCGTCAAAGTGCGCGCACTACTGCACCCCGAAACCTTCCATTACATCGCCGAGCCGCCGGAAATGCGCCGCCGTCCGGTATCGGATTACATGGCCAAATTCAGCGTGCAGTTCGTACTCGCCGCCTGTTTTGTCCGCGGCAAATTCGGTTTCGCCGAACTGGAAACCGACGCATTGAACGACCCGGCGATCCTCGCGCTGGCGCAGAAGGTCAACCACGAAGCCGATCCGGACTCAGCCTTCCCGAAATATTTCTCGGGCGGCGTCGTCGTCACCACCAAAGACGGCCGCGAACTGGTGCATATGGAAAAAATCAACCGCGGCGCCGGCGAGCGCGCACTGACTGCCGAAGACATCACCGAAAAATTCTTCGACAACGCCTCACTGGTCATTTCAAGACCGCAGGCCGAACGCATCCGCGACGCCGTGCTCAGCATGGACAAACACAGTGCCCGCGATCTGGCGCGCGTATTGGCCTTGGGATAACCGATATGGAAATCGACATCAACCATCTGCGCAGCTGGATCGGCAAAAAGGAAACCCACGACGACACAGCCACCGCATTTCCGGTCGCCGCGCTGTCGGCTACGCTCGACCGCAAGGATCCGCCGCCGAAAACCGGAGACGTCATTCCGCACAGCGGCCACTGGCTGTATTTTCTTGAAACCGCAGCGAATGCCGAACTCGGCCATGACGGCCACCCCAGGCGCGGCGGCTTCCTGCCGCCGGTAACACTGCCGCGGCGCATGTGGGCCGGCGGACGCATCGACTTCCGCGCGCCGGTGCGCGTCGGTGACGCGATTCGCCGCGACTCCGAAATCCTGTCGGTCGAAGCCAAATCCGGCAAAAGCGGCGATCTGGTCTTCGTCACCGTGCGCCACACCGTCAGCGCCAACGGCACGACCGCCATCGTCGAGGAACACGACATCGTCTACCGCGATGCAGCAAAAAAAGGCGAAGCACCGCCTGCAGGCAAACCGGCGCCGCAGCGGGCCAACTGGCGGCGTGAACTGCAAACCAATGAGGCGGTGCTGTTCCGCTACTCGGCGCTGATCTTCAACGCCCACCGCATTCATTACGACATCGACTACTGCCGCGACGTCGAAGGTTACCCGGGGCTGATCGTGCACGGTCCGCTGCAGACCACGCTGCTGCTGGATTTATGCCGGCGCCATGACCCGCGTCCGGTACGCACGCTCGATTACCGCGCCACACACCCGGTTTTCCATCAGGAAACCTTCAGCGTGAACGGCCAACCTTCAGGCGATGGAAAATCAGCAGAATTATGGACGGCGAACGCTGCGGGCTGTTACGCGATGCGCGGTACGGCGACTTTCTGAATGAAACACCCCGGCCAAGACCGGGGTGCCTCCGATCTTACCAGTTCGCTTCGCGGTCCGGCGTCGCGGTGATCTTGTGAATCGACAAATCGGAGCCGTTGAATTCCTGCTCGCGATCGAGCCGGATGCCTACCGACGCCTTGAGAACACCGTAAACCACAAAGCCGCCAATCAGCGCGATCACTACCCCCAGAGCAGTGCCTATCAACTGGGCTGTCATATTGACACCACCGATTCCGCCCAGAGCCTTCGAACCGAATATGCCGCAGGCGATGCCGCCCCAGGCCCCGCACAGGCCGTGCAATGGCCAGACACCGAGTACGTCATCAATCTTGAGCTTGTTCTGCGTCAGCGTGAACATGTAGACAAACAATGCGCCGGCGATGCCGCCGGTGGCCAGCGCACCTGCCGGATGCATCACGTCGGAGCCGGCGCATACCGCCACCAGTCCGGCGAGCGGCCCGTTATGCACAAAGCCCGGATCGTTGCGTCCGGCCACCAGCGCAACAATGATGCCGCCGGCCATCGCCATTAGCGAATTCACCGCCACCAGCCCCGAGATCTTGTCGATGGTCTGCGCCGACATCACGTTGAATCCGAACCAGCCGACGGTGAGATTCCACGCACCCAATGCGAGGAAGGGAATGCTCGACGGGGGATGCGCGGCAATCATGCCGTCCTTGGTATATCGGCCGATACGCGGTCCGAGCAGGATCACCGCACCCAGCGCCAGCCAGCCGCCGACCGCATGCACCACCACCGAACCGGCGAAGTCATGGAACTTGGCGCCGGTCGTCGCCTCGATCCACGGCTGGATGCCGTAGCGGTCGTTCCAGGCGATGCCCTCGAAAAAGGGATAGATGAAGCCAACGATCACGATCGTCGCAATCAGTTGCGGATTGAATTTGGCGCGCTCGGCAATGCCACCGGAAATAATTGCCGGAACAGCCGCGGCAAAGGTCAGCAGGAAAAAGAACTTGGTGACGTCAAAGCCGCTTTTATCCGCCAGCTGTTCCGCGCCAACCATGAAGGAGACGCCATAGGCCACGCCGTAACCAATGAAAAAATAGACGATGGTCGAGACTGCGAAGTCGCAGAGAATCTTCACCAGCGCGTTGACCTGGTTCTTTCGCCGTACCGTACCGACTTCGAGGAACGCGAAGCCGGAATGCATGGCCAGAACCATGATCGCTCCCAGCAGAATGAACAGCGTATCGGTGCTGACTTTGATGGCTTCCATTGCACTCCCCCTGAAAAATAATCTGTTTGACAAAGCAATTACTGTTCTAGATTCCAATTCATTGTTTTTATTAGAAATTACTCAATCAGCAGCACCATGCACGCACTTTTATTGTGCAATTCGATAATTTACGCACTTATATAGTGCAAACCACGAACGGCCAGCAATCCATCCAGCGAAACCAGCCATCACTCGCAAAAAAATCCGTAAATCATTGAATATTGGTATATTCCTGAGCCATGGCTGCCGTCCAAACCTCGCCACCCGGCGCACCGACTACGGGCGACCGCCCGCTGACCCTGACCCAGGTCGTCGCCGACCTGATCGCGGACAATCTGGTGCCGCGCGAAGAAGCCGAAAAACTGGTCGCCAACCGGCGCCTCAGCAAATCGGATACACACCCCATGATGGTCATTGCCGACCAGAAATGGAAAGACCCGCGCAATCCGCGCAAGCTTCTGAGTCTTGAAGTGCTGATGCAATGGCTCGCTGAAAAATCCGAGCTGCCCTATCTGCACATCGACCCCTTCAATATCGACTTCACTGCAGTGACCAAGGTGATGTCGAACGCCTACGCGGCGCGCTACAAGATCCTTCCCATAGCCGTAAACACCCGCGAAGCGACCATCGCCACCGCCGACCCCGGAGTACGCAGCTGGGAAGCCTCGCTGAAACAGGTGCTGCGGCTGGACATCAAGCGTGTTGTCGCGAATCCGGTCGATATCCAGGGCTATATCGTCGAGTTCTACAACCTTGCCCGCTCGGTCAAAGGCGCCAACTCCAAGGACACGGGCGCGGTTTCGGATATCACCAACTTCGAACAGCTGGTACAGCTCGGCCGCAGCGGCCAGCTGGATGCCAATGACCAGCACATCGTCCATATCTGCGACTGGCTATTCAATTACGCGTTTGAGCAGCGCGCCAGTGACATACACATTGAACCGCGCCGCGAAGTCGGTAATGTGCGCTTCCGTATCGACGGCGCACTGCATCAGGTCTATCAAATCCCGACCCCGGTGATGGCGGCGATGACCTCGCGCATCAAGATCCTCGGCCGCATGGACGTCGTTGAAAGACGCCGGCCGCAGGACGGCCGACTGAAAACCGTCACTCCGGATGGCGATGAAGTCGAGCTGCGGCTATCGACCATGCCCACTGCCTTCGGCGAAAAACTGGTGATGCGGATTTTCAATCCGGACACCCTGGTCAAGGATTACCGCGAACTCGGCTTCTCGGAAGAAGAAGAAAAAAAATGGGAGCATGTTTCCGGCGCCCCGCACGGCATCATCCTGGTCACCGGCCCGACCGGCTCGGGCAAGACCACGACACTGTACTCGACGCTGAAAAAACTCGCCGCACCAGACGTCAACGTCTGCACCATCGAAGACCCGATCGAGATGGTTGAGCCGAGCTTCAACCAGATGCAGGTGCAGTCGGCTATCGGCGTCGACTTCGCCACTGGCATCCGTACGCTGATGCGCCAGGACCCGGACATCGTGATGGTCGGCGAGATCCGCGACCTCGAAACCGCCGAAATGGCGGTGCAGGCGGCACTCACCGGCCACCTCGTGCTGTCCACTCTGCACACCAATGACGCGCCGTCGGCGGTGACCCGACTGCTGGATCTCGGCGTACCGCCTTATCTGCTGCAATCAACACTGCTCGGCGTAATGGCCCAACGTCTGGTGCGAACCCTGTGTCCGCACTGCAAGGAACAGCATGACTACGACGACGGCTTGTGGGATTCGCTGGTCGCACCGTGGAAAGCCACCAACCCCAAAGGCAAGACCTATATCAACAAGGGCTGCCTCGAATGCCGGATGACCGGTTACATGGGCCGCGTCGGCATTTATGAAATGATGCTGATGTCACCGGGCATCCGTGAACGCCTCGTCGAATCGGCTGACCTGGAAGCACTGCGCGACGCCGCCTTCAAGGACGGCATGAAACCGCTGCGCATCAGCGGCGCGCTGAAAATCGCCGCCGGCGTGACGACCGTCGACGAAATCATGAAAGTCTCACCGCCCCCGGCTGGCGACCACCGCAAACAGCCGCTTTAAACGGTATCGCATGAATTTCGCCGCATTCACGGCTATTCTGCAGTACTGACCGTCTATCGCCGGGGCAGCGTACTTAGGGCCGCCTTGCTCGCCCGGGAAACCGCACGCCGGTTTAAACTTTCACCCCCCCAATCCTCAGGCGGCCGCACCGTGAAACCCACACTGCAAGCCGGACTCCGGTATCAGTTTCGCTACACCGTAACGGAAAATAAAACCGTTCCCCACCTTTATCCGGAATCGGAATCCTTCCAACAGATGCCGCAAGTACTGGCCACCGGATTCATGGTCGGCCTGATGGAATGGGCCTGCATCGAGGCAATCAAACCCCATCTCGATTGGCCGCAGGAACAGTCACTCGGCACGCTGGTCAATTTTCCGCACCTCGCCGCAAC
>JAURHM010000044.1 GCA_030833315.1 Burkholderiales bacterium | reverse complement strand
TACGTAACTGGCGTTTTGTGCCGGCGCGTCGCGGCAGCCAGAATGTCGAGGACTGGGTTCGGGTGCCAGTGGTGTTCCGTCTGGAATCCTGATCGGGCGAGGCGTCCGGTTTGACGCTCATTGCGGGCAGCGCGTAACATTCCCGCCCATGCGCCTGTTCATGCACCGCCGCATCATTTCAGGAATCTCCCTGCTGGCATTCCTGTTCGGCATCGCGCTGCCGGCGCTGGCCGTTGCGCAGCAGGCCATTGATCCCACGGCTTTTGCGACGATCTGTCGTGTGGATACCGGTGCGACTGACGATGCCGGAATTCCCGGTGCACCGCACTCCAAGCTCAAATCCTCGCATTGCATGTCGTGCGTCGGTACCGTGCCGCCGCCGCTGGGTTCTCATGTCGTACCCATTGTGGTTTCGATTGTTGCCGAACTGCTATTGCCTGTTGATCGCAGCCCCCTCGTGGCCGGCGATCCTGCGGCGCTCCAGCCGCTGAATCCGCGCGCCCCTCCGCGCGCTTAATTTCCCCGCTGTTCCGTTTGACGCGCGTCCTGCGACGCGTGTTTGCATGCTGTTACCTCGCCTCGACGGGTCATTTAAACAATTGTTATTAAAGGATTTTCCATGAAGAGCTGCCATTTCTTTCAACAAACGCTTTGTGCACTGTCGCTGCTGATGGCCGTTCCGGTGTTTGCGCAGGAAGTCAGCGTGAAGAACGCCTGGATCCGTGGCACGGTGCAGGGTCAGAACGCGACCGGCGCCTTCATGGAACTCACCGGAAAGTCGAATACGCGACTGGTCGGTGCGGCGAGTCCCGCGGCAAAAAGCGTCGAGGTGCACAACATGAAAGTCGATAACGGCGTCATGAAAATGTTTCCGGTCGACGGTGTCGATCTGCCTGCCGGCAAACCGGTGAAGCTGGCCCCGGGCGGTTTCCACGTGATGCTGATGGACCTGCAAAAGCCGCTGAAAGCCGGTGACAAAGTGCCGCTGAAGCTGACGTTTGAAACGGCAAACAAGAAACGCGAAACCCTGGACCTCAACGTTGAAGTCCGCGATCTCAAAGGGCAGCCCGCGCAGCACCAGCACTGACCGGACAGTGTCCGGCCTCTTTGCGCGAGCCATTCAATCGATGGTCAAAAAACCATCGCGCGCCGTTTGCATATTCATGGGGATCACATGTATCGCCGACGGCTATTACGACGAGTTCGTGCTGCTGCTGCAATTGCCCAATCGCAGCGGACCGCTGTACTTCAAGATTTCGTAACAGTGCGCAAGCGGGCGCAACGATTGGGTGGAAATCCCGATGGCGGGACAGGGCCGGCAGCAGTGCTCGATGTGCAGCCCGCCGCAGCGGCACATCACCACTGAGCGCAGCGGCTAGCGGTTGACGACGACCGGTTTGCTTCCCAGCAACTGCGTGGCGCGCTCGGCAGCTTCGCGTGCCGCCGCTTCGCTCGGGAACGGGCCGGCCTGGACGCGGAAAACACCGTCGTTGCTGTGGACCCGCAGCGTCCCGGCAAGCCAGTCGGCCTGCGACTGCAGCCGTGCGAGATAGCTGTCGGCATTGGCCTGCACGCCAAACGCACCGAATTGCAGATAACTGCCGCTGGCTGCAATTTTGGTGGTGGAAGTCGCCGGTATCGCGGGAGCAACAGGCGCTGCAGCGGCAGGTGCCACGGGTGGTAACGCAGTAACTTCAATCGTCGGCGCGGCCAGCGGCTTTGCAGTTGCGACCGGCGGCGGTTCTGCCGCCGGTGTGGTACCGGGGATGATGGTTTCGACATCGACCAGACCGCTGCCGCCAGCGACGATACCCAGTTTCCAGGCAGCGGTATAGGACAGATCGATCAACCGGTCACTGATGAAGGGGCCGCGGTCATTGATGCGGACAATAACGGATTTGCTGTTGCTGATATTGGTGACGCGGACATAGCTGGGTATGGGCAACACGGTATGTGCGGCGGTCATGCCGTACATGTCGTAGAGCTCGCCCGAGGAAGTCTGCTTACCGTGGTAACGGCGGCCGTACCAGGAGGCGACACCGCGGGCCCGATACGGTTCGACGCGTGTCATCGGTGTGTAGTTGCGGCCCATCACCGCATAGGGACGCATTGTGGCGCGGTTCAAGGGTTCGTTTTTTGGCACAGCATCCGGGATGGATTCGAGATTGGCCGGGGCGTTGGCTCCGGGACCGTCATCCAGATAAAAGCCGCCGCCTTTTGTTGCCGGCGTACTGCTGCCAGGTGCGCGGTCAATGCCGCTGCTGCGCTGCGGCGCGCTGCCGCAGGCGGTGAGTGCGGTGGCAGCGATCAGGGTGGCTGCGATGCGCAGGTTCATCATCAGGTCTGCACCAGTTTTTTGTGGGTGTTGATGCTCATCAGGATGCCAAAACCGAGACAGATGGAAACCAGGGAAGTTCCGCCATAACTGATCAGGGGCAGCGGTACGCCAACCACGGGCAGGATGCCCGAGACCATGCCCATGTTGACGAAAGCATAGGTAAAGAACGTCATTGTGATGGCCCCCGCGAGCAGGCGCGTGAACAGTGTCGGCGCGTTGGCGGTGATGACCATGGCCCGGGCAATCAGGAGCAGGAACAGCACCAGCAGGATGGCGTTGCCGAGAAGACCGAACTCTTCGGCATAAACCGCAAAAATGAAGTCGGTAGTACGCTCGGGGATGAAGTCGAGATGCGTCTGGGTGCCGTTCATCCAGCCTTTGCCCAGTATGCCCCCGGAGCCGACGGCAATGGTCGACTGGATCGTGTGATAACCGCTGCCCAGCGGATCGGTAGTCGGGTCGAGCAGCGTCAGTACGCGCTGGCGCTGGTAGTCATGCATCACAGACCACAGGAATGGCAGGCTGGTCAGCCCGGCAACACCGAGTGCAATGATGATGCGCCAGGGCAGGCCGGCGAGGAAAATCACGTAGCAGCCGCTGGCCATGATCAGGATCGCGGTGCCGAGATCGGGCTGGCGGGCAATCAGCGCAACCGGCGCAACAAGCATCAGCGCGGCGATGACGTAGTTGCGCAGTTTCAGCGAGGCTTCATTGCGGTTGAAATACCAGGCGAGCATCAGCGGCAACGCGATTTTCATCAATTCGGAAGGCTGGATGCGAGTGACGCCGATATGCAGCCAGCGCCGCGCCCCGTTGACGATTTCACCGAACAACGCAACGCCGATCAGCAGCGCGCAGCCGAGCGTGAATACCGGCAGCGCCAGCCGTTGCAGGTAATGCGGCGGGATATTGGCGAAAAGCCACATCACGCCGAGCGCCACCAGCATGTTGCCGAGCTGTCCCGAGGTACGCACAAGGTTGCCGTTGGAAGCGCTGAGCAACACCAGCAGTCCGGTGAACATCAGCAGCAGGATTGCCGACAGCAGCATGCCGTCAATATGCCGGGTCAGGAACAGCACCAGTCGTCGTAGTGCGGGAGGCATCAGTCGTCCGTTTCCGCCGGTTTCCGCGGCACCTTGCCGAGCAGATAGTAATCCAGCACCTGGCGCGCGACCGGTGCTGCAGCGCGTGCACCAAAGCCGGAGTTTTCGGCGATAACGGCGAGCGCGATGGTCGGTTTGTCGGCCGGGGCGTAGGCGATGAATAGTGCGTGGTCGCGATGGCGTTCGGCGACACGGCTTTCGACATATTTTTCGTTCTGCTTGATGGCAATGACCTGTGCCGTGCCGGTTTTTCCGCCGGAGACGTAAGGGGCATCGGCAAACACGCGGGCCGAAGTACCTTCCTTGTTGACGCCGATAAGCGAGTCCTTGATCACCTTGAGGTGCTCCGGCTTGAGTGCGAGGTCGCGCAGGGGCTTGGGCTCGATCAGCGATTTTTCGAGGGTGCGGATATCTTCGACGTAGTTGACGATATGTGGCCGGAACATCACGCCATCATTGGCCAGCGTCGCCATCGCCGAGGCCAGTTGCAGCGGCGTGTAGCTGTTGTAACCCTGGCCGATGCCGACGCTGATGGTTTCGCCGGGATACCACTTCTGCTTGAAGCGGCGCATTTTCCATTCGGAAGAAGGCAGTATGCCCGCCGATTCGCCGCCAATATCGATGCCGGTACGGCTGCCGAATCCGAACATCGCCATGAAACGCGAGATCGGATCAATGCCCAGATCATTGGCGAGCACATAGTAATAAGTGTCGCAGGAGACGACGATGGATTTGTACATGTCGACCATGCCGTGGCCGCCGACCTTGTCGTCGCGGAAACGGTGGCCGCCGAACATGTAGAAGCCGGGATCGCTGATTGCCTGCTGCGGCGTGCGCTTGCCGTAAAAGAGCGCCGCAAGTGCCATGAACGGCTTGAAGGTCGAACCCGGCGGATAGGTGCCGGCCGCGGCGCGGTTGAGCAGCGGCTTGTCGATGGATCCGTTCAGTTCCCCCCAGCTCTGCGGATCGATGCCATCAACAAACAGGTTGGGATCGAAGCCGGGTTTGCTGACGAAGGCGAGTACTCCGCCGGTGGTGGGGTCGATGGCGACCAGTGCACCGCGACGCTCGCCGAAGGCGTTGTAGGCGATTTCCTGCAGCTTGGCGTCGAGGTTGAGCACCAGATTGTTGCCTGAAACGGGAGGCGTGCGCGACAGCGTACGTACCGCACGGCCGCCGGAGTCGACTTCGACTTCCTCGACGCCGGTAGTGCCGTGGAGGAATTTTTCGTAACTCTGCTCAAGCCCCGTCTTGCCGATGTAGTCACTGCCGCGGTAATTGGCGAGTCGATCTTCCGACTCCAGTTTTTCGACTTCTTTTTGGTTGATGCGCCCGATGTGGCCGACGACATGCGAGAACATTTCGCCCTGAGGATACTGGCGGAACAGCCTTGCTTTGGCTTCGACGCCGGGAAAGCGGTAGCGGTGAGCGGCAAAGCGCGAGATTTCCTCGTCCGAGAGCCGGGTACGGATTGGCAGACTTTCGAAGCGTTTGCTTTCCTCGAGCAGCTTGCGGAAGCGGCGGCGGTCGCGGGGCGTGATTTCCACCACCTCGGCAAGTTCGTCAATTGTTGCGTTCAGGTCAGGTACTTTACTTGGCGTGATTTCGAGCGTGTAAGCGGAATAGTTATGTGCCAGTTGTACGCCGTTGCGGTCAACGATGATTCCCCGATGCGGGGCGATGGGTTGAATCGATATGCGGTTGGCTTCCGCAAGGGTGCTGTAGTGGCCGTGCTGTATGACCTGCAGGTAGAAGAATCGCAGCAGCAGCAATCCAAACAGTGACAGCAAGAAGATGCCGAGTATCGCGAGACGGCCGCGGAAACGCTGCAGTTCGCGTTCCGAGTCGCGGATCTCGATGCCGGGGTTGATCGAAAGATCAGACACGGTCCGGGTCTGGGCGAGGGCGCTGGGGCAGTTTCAGCAGATGGGTGAGCGGCGGCCACAACGCTGCGCCGGCGAAGCTGCCGAGGAAGTAGGCATATCCGGGGAAATCGGCGCCGGCGAGCGCACGCACCAGCAGCACCGCGCAATCGGTGAAAAGCAGCAGCGGGATCACGTGCAGGATCTGTGGCGCCATCGAGAAACGCTGTACGCGGCGGTGCAGAGCCATGCCGGCGTAAGCGAGGATGATGTAGGCCAGCGCGTGTTCGCCGAACAGGCTGCCGTCGGCGATGTCCATCAGCAGGCCGAGCAGCCATGCTGCGAGGAAGCCGATTTTGCGCGGCTCGTGAATGCACCAGTAAAGCACCAGCAGCGCGACAAAATCCGGCACGAGCCAGGCCATCCAGCCCGACCATGACAGCAGGTTGGCGAGCAATGCCGCCACCAGCGTTACAAAAATGAAGCCCGGGCGGACCGGCAGCAGCAGTTCCTGCGGTGTCATCGAGGAGCCGCTCATCAGGATTTTTTCCTTTTCTTCTGCAGCGTGATTTCCTTCGTTTCTTCGGGGCGTTCCGGCGCCGCCGGCATCGGCCCCAGCACCAGCACCTGCGCATGGTTGTTCACGCCGGCGACCGGTTTGCAGGTGATTTTGGCGAACAGGTAGGCGGTGTTGCGTTCGACATTGGTGACTTCGGCCACCGGCAGCCCCGGGGGGTAGACGCCGTCGATGCCGGAGGTCACCAATTTGTCGCCGTTCTGGAAGTCAGCGGCCAGCGGAATGAAGCGGAGTTCGAGTTTGCTGTCGTCCCCCGTGCCGGCGAGCACCGCGCGCAATCCGGTGCGCACGTTCATCACCGGCACCAGATGGCCCTTGTCCGTGATCAGCGTGACTTCCGAAAGCCAGGGATAGACGCGGGTCACCTGGCCGATGATGCCGACATGGTCGACCACCGGACGTCCCGCTTCGATGTCGCGCTGCAGACCCCGATCGATCATCACTTTGCGCGCGAAGGGATCGCGCGCGGCATAGAGAATTTCAGCAGCGGTTGCAGGCACCGCGAGTTTTTCCCGTGCGGCGAGCAGGCCGCGCAGATGGGCGTTTTCGAGCTGCAGCGCGCGGGTCTGCTGGGTTTCACGCGCCAGTTCGAGGTTCTGCTGGCTCAGCCGCTGATTGTCACTGCGCAGCGAACTGTGCGTGACAAAAAAATCCGAGATGTGTCCGCCGATTGCCGCCGGCGCCGCGGCGAGCCGCTGCAGCGGGTAGACGATGACGGCGGTGACCTGGCGCAGGAAGGTCAGGTAGTTGAAGCGGGCGTCGGCGATCAGCAGCACGACCGACAGCATCGAAAAAATCATCAGCCGCGCGAGCGGCGTCGGTCCGGTACGGAACAGGGGCGGTGGCGTGTGTTCCATCGGGGGTTACGCGCGCGAAGCCGGCGCCGGTCCCGATTCGCTGCCGTTACCGGCATGGGTGCGAACGCGGGACGGCGGTTGCTGCATCAGTCGTTGGCGAAGATGCTGCCGAGGTGTTCCAGTTTTTCCAGTGCCTTGCCGGAGCCGCGCACGACGCAGGTCAGCGGGTCTTCGGCGATGATCACCGGCAGGCCGGTTTCTTCCATCAGCAGACGGTCGATGTCGCGCAGCAGCGCGCCGCCGCCGGTGAGCACCATGCCTTTTTCGGCGATGTCTGCCGCGAGTTCGGGCGGCGTCTGTTCCAGCGCTGATTTCACCGCGGAAACGATGCTGTTCAGCGGATCGGTCAGCGCTTCGAGGATTTCGTTGCTGGAAATGGTGAAGCTGCGCGGGATGCCTTCGGCGAGGTTGCGGCCTTTGACTTCCTTTTCCCGCACTTCGGAGCCCGGGAACGCAGAGCCGATTTCCTTCTTGATCAGTTCGGCGGTGGTTTCACCGATCAGCATGCCGTAGTTGCGGCGGATGTAATTGATGATCGCTTCGTCGAACTTGTCGCCGCCGACGCGAACCGAGCCCTTGTAGACCAGGCCGCCCAGCGCGATGACGCCGACTTCGGTGGTGCCACCGCCGATGTCGACAACCATCGAGCCGGTGGCTTCACCGACTGGCAGGTCTGCGCCGATCGCGGCCGCCATCGGTTCTTCAATCAGATAGACGCGTGAGGCGCCGGCGCCGATGGCCGCGTCGCGGATTGCTCGGCGTTCAACCTGCGTCGAGCCGCAGGGCACGCAGATAACGATGCGCGGCGAAGGCGAAAAAAACTTGCTGCGGTGAACGCGCTTGATGAACTGCTTGATCATCTGTTCGGTGATGATGAAGTCGGCGATCACGCCGTCTTTCATCGGCCGGATGGCAGTGATGTTGCCGGGCGTGCGGCCGAGCATCTGCTTGGCGGCGAGGCCGACTTCCTGGATGACTTTCTTGCCATTGGGTCCGCCTTCCTGGCGGATCGCGACAACGGAGGGTTCATCAAGCACGATGCCCTTGCCGCGGACGTAAATCAGCGTGTTCGCGGTGCCGAGATCGATGGCGAGATCGTCGTTAAAGTAACCACTGAGGAAACCGAACATAAAGCCTTTCGTATCAACGGATTTTTCTGCCTTCCACGGCCCCGTTATGATACCCTACGCAGCCCTTGTTTTTAACGGTTTTTTCATCCTTTTCATGGCCCTGACCCTCGACGATGTGCGGCGCGCAGCGCACCTGGCGCGGATCGCGATTGACGACGCCGAAGCGGAGGCCGCACTGGCCCAGCTGACGCGTGTGTTCGGGCTGATCGAAGAGATGCAGGCTGTGGATATTTCCGGCATCACGCCGATGGCGCATGCGCAGGATCTGATGCTGCGATTGCGCAACGATGCCGTCACCGAGGGTGATCAGCGCCAGTTGTTCCAGTCTGTCGCGCCCGAAGTCGAAGCCGGACTTTATCTGGTGCCCAAAGTCATCGAATAGTGATCGAATAATCCAAGCCAGACCTGTTCCCGCAGGCCGACACCCCAGCAATGTCCAACGCCACACTTAAAGAACTGTCCGCGCAGCTTGCCGCCAAGGCCTGCTCCAGCGTCGAGTTGGCGCAGGATTTAATCAATAAAATCAATATTTTGAATAAAGACCTTGGCTGCTATGTCACGGTCGATGCCGAACGCACCCTGGCCCAGGCGCAGGCGGCCGATGCGCGCCGTGCTGCGGGAGATGCCGACGTGCTGACCGGCGTGCCGCTTGCGCACAAGGACATCTTCTGCGCCAAGGGCTGGCGGACCACCTGCGGTTCGAAAATGCTTGCCAATTTTGTCGCGCCTTATGACGCGCATGTGGTGGAGCGTTGCGATGCCGCCGGCATGGTGACCCTGGGCAAGACCAACATGGACGAGTTTGCGATGGGCTCGTCCAATGAAACCTCCTTTTTCGGTCCGGTGCGTAATCCCTGGGACCGCGAGCGCGTACCCGGCGGCAGTTCCGGCGGCTCGGCGGCGGCGGTCGCTGCGCGACTGGCGCCTGCTGCAACGGGCACCGACACCGGCGGTTCGATCCGCCAGCCAGCTGCGCTGACCGGCATCTGCGGACTCAAGCCGACCTACGGCCTGGTGTCGCGCTACGGCATGATCGCATTTGCGTCGAGTCTCGATCAGGCGGGGCCGATGGCGCGTACTGCCGAAGACCTCGGCCTGCTGCTCAATGTGATGGCCGGCCACGATCCACGGGATTCGACCAGCCTTGAGCGGCCCGCCGAAGATTACAACCGCGATCTGGTGAAACCGCTCAAGGGTCTGCGCGTCGGATTACCGAAGGAATTTTTTGCCGCGGGCATGACCGCGGATGTGCAGAAGACCATCGAAGCCGCGATTGCCGAATACCGGAAACTGGGGGCGACGGTGGTCGACATCAGTCTGCCCAATATGGGGCTCTCGGTGCCGGTGTATTACGTGCTGGCTCCGGCGGAGGCGTCGAGCAATCTGTCGCGGTTTGACGGCGTACGTTACGGTCACCGTGCCGCCGAATACACCGATCTGCTCGATATGTATAAACGCAGTCGCGGCGAGGGTTTCGGCGCGGAAGTGAAGCGCCGCATCCTGATCGGCACCTATGTGCTGTCGCACGGCTACTACGACGCCTATTACATCCGCGCGCAGAAGCTGCGCCGGCTGATCGCGCAGGATTTTGCCGCGGCGTTCAAACAATGCGATGTGATCCTCGGGCCAACCAGCCCGACCACGGCGTTCAAGCTTGGTGAAAAAAGCAGCGATCCAGTGCAGATGTACCTGTCCGACATTTATACCATTGCGGTGAATCTGGCCGGACTGCCTGGCATGTCGATCCCCTGCGGTTTTGACGGCAGCGGCTTGCCGGTCGGTCTGCAGATCATCGGCAACTATTTTGACGAAGCGCGCATGCTCAACGTGGCCCACCAGTATCAGCTGGCCACCGACTGGCACCAGCGTGCGCCGCAGGGGGTGGCCTGACCATGCAATGGGAAGTGGTCATCGGGTTGGAAACCCACGCACAGCTGTCGACGGTATCGAAAATTTTTTCCGGTGCATCGACGGTTTTCGGTGCCGAGCCCAACACCCAGGCCTGCGGCGTTGATATCGCGTTGCCGGGGGTTCTGCCGGTGCTGAATACCGGTGCGGTGGAGCGCGCGATTCGTTTCGGTCTCGCTGTCGGTGCCAAAATCAATTCACCGTCGATTTTTGCGCGCAAGAATTATTTCTATCCGGATCTGCCCAAGGGCTACCAGATCAGCCAGTACGAGTTGCCGATTGTCGAAGGCGGCACGCTGACCATTCAGGCGGGCGATGCCGGGAAAACCGTGCGCCTGACCCGTGCGCACCTTGAAGAAGATGCCGGCAAGTCGCTGCACGAGGATTTTCAAGGCCGCACCGGCATTGACCTGAATCGTGCCGGTACGCCGCTGCTGGAAATCGTTTCCGAGCCTGACATGCGTTCGGCAGAGGAAGCCGTGGCTTACGCCAAGGCGCTGCATGCGCTGGTACGCTGGATCGATGTCTGTGACGGCAATATGCAGGAGGGTTCCTTCCGCTGCGATGCCAACGTGTCGGTGCGCCCGGCAGGGTCAACGACTTTGGGTACCCGCCGCGAGATCAAGAACCTGAACAGCTTCCGTTTTCTGCAGCAGGCGATCGAATACGAAGTGCGCTGGCAGATCAACGAGCTGGAAGACGGACGCGCGATCCAGCAGGCCACTGTGCTGTTCGACCCGGACAGCGGCGAGACGCGGATGATGCGCACCAAGGAAGATGCGCATGACTACCGCTATTTTCCGGATCCCGATCTGTTGCCGCTCGAAGTCACTGCCGAACGTCTGGAAGCAGTGCGTGCGGCGATGCCGCCGCTGCCGCAGGCGCGACAGGAAAAATTCTGTAACGAGTACGGACTGACGCCTTATGACGCCGGACTGCTGACGGCGAGCCGCGAGCTGGCGGATTATTTTGAATCCGTGGTCGCGGGCGCCGATGCAAAAGCCGGGAAACTCTGCGCCAACTGGATCAACGGCGCCCTGAGTGCGCGGTTGAATGAGGAAGGTCTGGAGATCACGCAAAGCCGTGTGTCGGCCACACAGCTTCGCGGGCTGGTCGACCGTATTGCCGACGGCACCATCTCCGGGAAAATCGCCAAGGATATTTTCGATGCGATCTGGGCCGGCGAAGGTGATGCCGACGCCATTATTGCCGCCAAGGGACTGAAACAGATTTCGGACAGCGGCGAGATCGAAAAAATCGTCGATCAGGTGCTTGCCGCCAACGCCCAGCAGGTTGCCGATTTCCGCGCGGGCAAGGAGAAAGCCTTCAATTCACTGGTTGGCCAGGTGATGAAGGCCTCGCGCGGCAAGGCCAACCCCCAGCAGGTCAACGACATCCTGCGGCGCAAGCTCGCGCCTTAATCAGTTTATTTCTTTGCGGCTGGCGCCGGTGCGGCTGCTGCAGGGGCGGCAGTGCTGCCGCGTAGTTCGATATAACGCGCTTTCTGGTCGGCGTAACGCTTGTTGATCGCGGCCTTGTCGGCTTCCTTTTCCGCCACCCGCGCTTCAATGCGTTTGCGTTCATCGGCAGTGCGGGCCAGATCGTCCACCATCGAAGGGGATGCCGTCTTGCCGGATTTGACGATTTCCGCGTTGCGTTTCTGGGAGGCAGCTTCCGCTTCGGCGGCGGTTTTCAGCGACGCCTTCAGCGGAGTCAGCTGCAGGTCGACAACCTGCAGTTCGCGATCGCGGCGCTGGTCGATTTCCTTTTCCGAGGTGTAGGTGTTGATCAACGCTGAATCCTGGCGACGCTGTTCGGCGATCTTGCGGTCTTCCTCAGCCTTGAGGGCGGCTTTTTTCTCGGCTTCCTGTTTCAGGCGCGCAGCTTCTTCTGCCGATACATTGGTTTGGCGGGTGATGCCGCGGTTGTCCAGGGTTTTGGATTCGTTTTGCTGGAATTCGGGTGGTACGCGATCGCCGCAACCCACGACTTTGCCGGACTTGTCTTTCCAGCAGACGATTTTCTGGGCCTGCGCTGCTGGCGCCAGGGCCAGCAGCAGCGCCAGGCCTGCGAAGAGGCCGGCCGCAGACAGAATCCGGGGACGCTCAACCATGTTGTTGCACTCCATACTGTTTACGATAAGCGGCGACCGCGGCCAGTTGGGCTGCCATCCCCTTTTCGTTTTCGAGGAATCCAACCAGATCGTCGAGAGTGGCGATGCTGACCACCGGAATGCCGTACAGCTGCCCGACCTCCTGTGTTGCCGAGAGTTCACTGCTGCCGCGTTCCATGCGGTCGAGCGCGATCAGCACGCCGGCCGGCGTGGCGTTGGAAGCGCGGATCAGGTTGACCGATTCACGCACCGAGGTGCCGGCGGAAATGACGTCGTCCACAATCAATGCCCGTCCGGTCAGTGCGGCACCGACAACATTGCCGCCTTCGCCGTGATCCTTGGCTTCCTTGCGGTTGTAGCTGAACTTCACGTTGCGCCCGGCTTCGGATAGCGCCACGGCTACTGCCGCCACCAGCGGGATGCCTTTGTAAGCGGGTCCGAACAGCATGTCGAAAGGCACATCGGCCACGGAAATTGCTTTGGCGTAAAATTGTGCGAGTTGTCGTAGTGAATTGCCGTCGCAGAACAGGCCGGCATTGAAGAAATAGGGTGACAGGCGTCCCGCCTTGGTTTTGAACTCCCCGAACAGCAATACCCGGGTGTCAATGGCGAAGCGGATGAATTCGTGTCGGAAGCTGGCAGCCATGGCTGAAATCTCAAGGGAAAAATGTTCAAGTGGAAGATCGGCGGTTTGCCGGTTTTTCCCGGAGCGAAAACAATGAAAATTATAACCCTGAATCTCAACGGCATCCGTTCTGCCTCAAGTAAAGGTTTCCTGGATTGGCTGCCGCAACAGCGCGCCGACTTGATCTGCGTGCAGGAGCTCAAGGCACAGGCCGCCGACATGACCGAAGAACTGCTGGCGCCGGCCGGTTATCACGGTCATTTCCATTACGCCGAAAAAAAGGGTTATAGCGGCGTCGGCATTTATTCGAAAACCGCGCCGGACCGGGTAAAAGCGGGTTTCGGCATCGCCGAGTTTGATGACGAAGGACGTTATCTGCGCGCCGATTTCGGCGAACTGTCAGTGATTTCACTGTACCTGCCTTCGGGCTCCAGCGGCGAGCACCGCCAGGCCTCCAAATTCCGCTTTCTTGACGCTTTCCTGCCGCATCTGAAGAAGCTGCGCAAAGCCGGGCGCGAGGTCGTGCTCTGCGGCGACTGGAATATCGCGCACCGGGAAATCGATCTCAAGAACTGGAAGGGTAACCTGAAGAATTCCGGTTTCCTGCCGGAAGAACGCGCGTGGATGACGCAGATCTTCGGCGAACTCGGCTGGGTGGATGTCTACCGCCGCCTGCATCCGGAAGCGACGGATGCCTCCTATACCTGGTGGTCGAATCGCGGGCAGGCCCGCGCCAAGAACGTCGGCTGGCGCATCGATTACCAGATTGCCACGCCCGGGGTCGCCCAACGCGCAAAGGACGCCGCAATCTATAAAGACGAATGGTTTTCCGACCATGCGCCGCTGACCATCCGCTACGACGGGAAGTTCGTTTGACCGGCGACCGCCTGTCCTGGCGCGAAACGCTGCGGGCCGTTTTCAGCGGCCGGATGTTCATCGCGCTGCTGATGGGTTTTTCTTCGGGACTGCCGCTGCTGCTGACCGGTTCCGTGCTGCAGGCCTGGCTCAAAGATGGGGGCATTGATCTGACGCGCATCGGCCTGTTTGCGCTGGTGGGCCTGCCCTACACCCTGAAATTCCTGTGGTCGCCGCTGTTTGACCGCTATGCGCTGCCGCTGGGTCGGCGTCGCGGCTGGATGGCGCTGATGCAGCTGTCTGTGGCAGGCACCCTGCTGCTGCTCAGCATGACGCAGCCGGCTGCCGATCATCTGTGGCTGGTGATGCTGGCCGGCCTGCTGGTGACTTTTTTTGCGGCGTCGCAGGATATCGTGATCGATGCCTACCGCCGTGAAAGCATGGCGGAATCCGAGCTCGGGCTGGGCTCGGCGCTGTACGTCAACGGCTACCGCATCGGCATGCTGCTCGCCGGCGGCGGCGGACTGATCCTGGCCGACTGGATGTCGTTTGAAGCGATGTACCGGCTGATGGCGGTATTCATGGCGGCCTGCGTTGCGGTGACGCTGCTGGCGCCCGAGCCGCCGCTGCCCGAAGGCCGGCCACGCAATCTGCGCGAGGCCGTGGTACTGCCCTTCCGTGATTATTTTTCCCGCGACGGCGCCTGGCTGATTCTTGCCTTCATCCTGCTCTACAAGCTGGGCGACACCATGGCTTCGGCGATGACCACGCCGTTTTATCTGGATCTCGGTTACAGCAAGACCGAAATCGGCGCGGTGGTGAAACTGTTCGGTTTCTGGGCGACTCTGGCGGGCGGCACTCTTGGCGGTTTGTGGATGCTGCGCGCGGGCATGCATCGTGCGTTGTGGCTGTTCGGGTTTGGTCAGATGATTTCAACTTTCGGGTTTGTCGTGCTGGCTCAATTGCCGCCCAGTGAAGTAGCTCTGGCCGCGGTGGTGGCTATCGAGAATCTGACTGCGGGCATGGGCACTGCGGCGTTTGTAGGATTCATGGCGGCGCTGACGGACCGCCGTTTCACCGCGACCCAATACGCGCTGCTGTCGAGCCTGATGGGCGTACCGCGGGTGCTGTTGTCGGCACCCACCGGCTGGCTGGCGCAGACGCTGGGATGGTCGGGATTTTTCCTGCTCTGCGTACTGATCGCGATCCCGGGTCTGCTGATGCTGCGCTGGGTGACGCGGTTGGCGGCCAGTCCTCAGCCGCCGAACTGATAAACCGCGAGTTCCCCGAGCAGATTCGGCAGCGAGGTCACCGGCCGGCCGCCGGTGAGCAGGGTGCGCGCAACAATCCGGATGCCGCGTTCACCGCAGAATTTTTCGAAATCGGCGACCGTACACAGATGGATGTTCGGCGTGTCGAACCACTCGAAGGGCAGGTTTTCCGATACAGGCATATGGCCGCGCAGCACGTGCAGGCGGTTTTTCCAGTAACCGAAGTTCGGAAAAGTCACGATACCGCTGCGGCCGACGCGCAGCATTTCACTTACGATGTGCTCGGTATTGCGCATCGCCTGCAGGGTTTGCGACAGCACGACAAAATCAAATGAACTGTTGTCAAAATCCGCCAGCCCGCGCTCCAGATTGCTCTGGATGACGTGTACGCCGTTTTTGACGCATTCGAGCACGTTGCCGTCATCGATTTCGATGCCGTAGCCGCTGACGCCCCGCGTCTGCTGCAGGTATTTGAGCAGCGTGCCGTCGCCACAGCCCAGATCCAGTACGCGGGCACCCTGCGGAATCCACTCGGCGATGGCCGCGAAGTCGGGGCGCTGGTTTCCGCGCCGGCCTTTCATGATGCAATCTCCGCGTGCACGCGTTCGAAATAGGCCGCGACCAGCCGGTGATAACGCGCGTCATCGAGCAGGAAGGCATCGTGGCCGTGCGGTGCGTCGATTTCGGCATAAGTGACCGGGGCGCGGTTCTTGATCAGCGCATGGACGATTTCGCGTGAGCGTTCTGGCGAGAAGCGCCAGTCGGTGGTGAACGACACTATGAGCATGCCAGCGACCACGGATTGCAGGGCTTTCGCCAGATCGCCGCCGTTTTCCAGCGCCGGATCGAAGTAGTCGAGCGCCTTGGTGATGCGTAGGTAGGTGTTGGCGTCGAAGTAATCGGCAAACTTGTTGCCCTGATGACGCAGATAGGACTCTATTTGGAATTCGGTGTCGAAGGTATAGCCCGGCTTGCCGTTTTTCAGCTGGCGGCCGAACTTGTTGGCCATCTCGTCATCCGACAGATAGGTGATGTGGCCGACCATGCGCGCCACCCGCAGGCCGCGTTTCGGCGCGGTGTTCAGCGCACCGTAGTTGCCGTCATTGAAATCCGGATCGGTGATGATGGCCTGGCGTGCCACTTCATTGAAGGCGATGTTCTGCGCTGACAGATTGGGAGCGCAGGCGATGACGATGCTGTGGCGCAGGCGCTGCGGATACCGCGCCGACCAGGCCAGCGCCTGCATCGCGCCCAGACTGCCGCCCATGACTGCTGCAAATTGCTGAATGCCCAGGTGATCGGCCAGACGCGCCTGCGCGTCCACCCAGTCTTCGACGGTAACCACCGGAAACTCACCGCCCCAGATACGGCCGGTGTCCGGGTTGATGCTCTGCGGGCCGGTCGAGCCGTGGCAGCCGCCGATATTGTTGACGCCGATGACGAAAAAGCGGCGCGTATCCAGCGGCTTGCCGGGGCCGATCATGTTGTCCCACCAGCCGGTGTTGGCGGGGTCGTCGGCGTAGTGGCCGGCGACATGGTGCGAGGCATTCAGGGCGTGACAGACCAGTACCGCATTCGAACGCTCGGCGTTCAGCGTGCCGTAGGTTTCGTAAACGAGTTCGTAATCGCGCAGGGCCGTGCCGCAACGCAGCGCCAGCGGCGCGGCAAAACGGGCGCGCTGCGGCGTGACGACGCCGACTGAACGGGAGGGATCCTGAATTTTGTCTGCAGCCATAAAAAAACCCCGCAGCTTGCGCTCCGGGGTTACGAGAATTCGTTCATCTCTTTAGCCGGATTTATTACGCGCCCGCAAGCTGACTCAAATCGGCGCGAAAACTGTGGACCTACGTTACCTGCGGCCAGCGTCCTTGTCAAATTTCCCTGAAAAATCAGGCGTTGAGCTTGCCGAGCAGGCTGCGCAGCTTCATCGGATCCGTGGTGCGCAGCATTTTGCGCGCCAGAGGATGGGCATCGGCAAGATCGGTTTTGAGCACCCGCTGTTTGACGTCCAGCAGATGCGCCGAATGCATTGAAAAGCGGCGCAGTCCCAGCGCCAGCAGCAGCCGTGTCAGGTCGACGTCGCCGGCCATTTCGCCGCAGACGGCAACTGGAATCTGCGCTTTGCTGGCGGTCTCGAAGATATGCGAAAGCACAGTCAGCACGGCGGGATGCAACGGATCGTAGAGATGGGCCACGGTATCGTCGGTGCGGTCGATGGCAAGCAGGTACTGGATCAGGTCGTTGGTGCCGACCGACAGGAAATCGAGGCGTTTGGTCAGCAGGCCGAGCGCGAGTGCGGCCGCGGGAATTTCGACCATGCCGCCAATCGGTATTTCACGGTCATAGGTGATGCCTTCGTCATCGAGACTGCGTTTTGCCTGCTCGACCAGTTGCAGCGACTGATCCACTTCCGCGGCATTCATCAGCATCGGAATCAGGATCTGCAGCTTGCCGTAATTCGAGGCGCGCAACATGGCGCGCAGCTGGGTGATGAAACGTTTGGGCTCGGTCAGGCACAGCCGGATCGCGCGCAGGCCCAGCGCAGGGTTCGGTGATGCGCGCGCGGAGTCGTCGATCTGTTTGTCGGCGCCCAGATCGTAGGTGCGGATGGTCAC
This sequence comes from Burkholderiales bacterium, assembly GCA_030833315.1. Lineage (GTDB taxonomy): Bacteria > Pseudomonadota > Gammaproteobacteria > Burkholderiales > SG8-41. Next base: position 10,408 of record JAURHM010000044.1, on the reverse strand, counting down.
CGGCTTTCCGCGCATTTCTTCGAGCACCTTGCGGTACGCCTCGAACTGTTCATCTTCGTCGGGCAGATCCGGCCGGTTGAGAAACAGGAACTCGGTGCGGAACAGACCGATGCCGGTGGCGCCGCTTTCGACCGCCAGCGCCACGTCGCCCGGCAGTTCGATGTTGGCGTGCAGTTCAATCTGTGCACCGTCAAGGGTGCGCGCCGGCGTGTCGCGCAGCCGTTTGAGTTTCTGCCGTTCCAGCCCGAATTCGCGCTGGCGTAACTGGTATTCGGCGAGAACCTGCGGGTCCGGATCGACGATCAGCACGCCCTGGGTGCCGTCGACAATGAGCATTTCGTTTTCGCGCACCAGCTGCCGTGCCTGGTGCAGCGCGACGATGCAGGGAATATTCAGGCTGCGCGCGACGATTGCGGTGTGCGAAGTCGAGCCGCCGAGGTCGGTGACAAAGCTGGCGAACTGGTGCTGCTTGAACAGTACGACGTCGGCAGGCGACAGGTCGTGCGCCACCAGCACCAGATTCTCTTCGGAGTCTCCCGCCGGCGGCGGTGCATAACCGGGCTGGCCGGACAGCGCTTTCATTACGCGCTGGGCGACCTGGATGACGTCGGCGCGGCGTTCCCGGAGATAGTTGTCTTCGATGGCATCGAACTGCTGCAGCAGTTCGTCAGTCTGCATTTTCAGCGCCCACTCGGCGTTGCAATGTTCGGTCCCGATGATGTCCCTGGGGATGCCCGAAAGCGTCGAGTCGTTGAGAATCATCAGGTGGAGGTCGATGAAAGCCGCGAGTTCCGTGGGTGCCCCCGCCGGCACGGCGCCGCGCAGATGGTCGAGTTCGCCGCGCACGGTGGCCACGGCGAGATCAAAACGCACCACTTCGTCGGCGACCTGCTCCGGCGGCACTTCATAGTGCGCGACTTCGAGTTTTGTGTGCGAAACCAGATGGGCGCGGCCGATGGCGATGCCACCGGAAACGCCGATGCCGTGGATGGTGAAACTCATGGATGTCGGGGCCGGAAGGTGCTGCGATTAGTGACGATGGAACGTATTCTGCCCTTTGCAGGCTGGCCTCTCAATCCTTGACGGTCATTCTCCTTCGCCGAAACGGTCGGCGATCAGCGATAGCAGCGCTTTCATCGCCTCGGATTCATCCGGGCCATCGGTTTCAATGGTGACTTTTGAACCTTTGGCCGCGGCCAGCATCATGACGCCCATGATGCTCTTGGCATTGACGCGGCGGCCGTTGCGGGTCAGCCAGACGCTGCTGGCATAGTTGCCCGCCGCCTGGGTCAGTTTCGCCGAGGCCCGGGCGTGAAGCCCGAGCTTGTTGATGATCTCAGCTTCCTGTTGCTGCATTGGGAACGGTGGTGAATGTCGGAGGCACCCGCAGCACGCCTTCGCAGCCGCCGCTGATGGCCTTGGTGATCATCGTCTGCAACGATTTGTCGCGGTAGGTCAGCGCGCGGATCAGCATCGGCAGATTGAGTCCGGCGACGCTTTCGATTTTGCCGGGAATGACCAGCTTGGCGGCGATATTGGATGGAGAGCCGCCGTACATATCGGTGAGCACCAGCACGCCATCACCTTCGTCGAGCTCCTTGATCATCTTGCGCGCCTGGGGCACCAGTTGCACCGGGTCATCCTGGGCGGTGACGCCGATCTGGCGCAGCCGCGGCGGCCGCTTGTTGAGCATATGGCTGGCACAGTGGATCAGGCTTTCGCCCAGAGTGCCGTGGCTGATAATCAGGATGCCGATCATGTGGTGGCGCTGCTGCTGTCATGAAAGCGCAATACTCTACGCCCCCTTTTCTTGCGCTGCAACATAAATACCGGGGCTGGCGACGTTGCTGGGTTAAGTCAATTTTTCTAATTTATTCAATAACATACCGGCGACGTTAAAGCCAGTCTGCTGGGTGATTTCCTGGAAACAGGTCGGGCTGGTGACATTCACTTCGGTCAGACAGTCGCCGATGACGTCGAGTCCGACCAGCAGCAGGCCGGCGGCAATCAGTTGCGGTCCCAGGGTTTCTGCGATTTCACGGTCGCGCGCAGTCAGTTCACGTGCGACGCCGGTACCGCCGGCGGCGAGATTGCCACGGGTCTCACCGGGCTGTGGAATGCGCGCGAGACAGAATGGTACGGGTTCGCCGCCGATGACCAGCACGCGTTTGTCGCCGTTGCTGATTTCCGGAAGATAACGCTGCGCCATGATCGTACGCGCGCCTTGGCTGCTCAGTGTTTCGATGATCACACTGACGTTGGGATCGCCGGCACGCACCCGGAACACCGAGGCGCCACCCATGCCGTCCAGCGGCTTGAGAATGATGTCGGCATGTTCGCCGAGGAAGTCGCGCAGCAGGCTCTCGCGACGGGTGACCAGAGTCGGCGCAGTGAATTGCGCAAAGCGCGCGATAGCCATTTTTTCATTGTGATCGCGGATCGCCTGCGGACGGTTGAACACCCGGGCGCCGCGTTTTTCCGCCATCTCCAGCAGATAGGTGCTGTAGATGTATTCCATGTCGAAGGGTGGATCCTTGCGCATCAGTACCGCATCAAATTGCTCCAGTGGCGTGTCGGCAGCAGCTTCAAGCCGGTACCATGACGGCAAGTTCGTTGACGTCGAATCAGTCAGATGCAGCCGGGAGGCATGACCGGTCACCGACTGTTTGTGCCAGGCCAGATCATCCTGCTGCATCGTGAACAACTGGTGACCGCGCGAGGCCGCCTCGCGCATGATGGCGTATGTGCTGTCCTTCTTCAGATTGAAGGAGTCGAGCGGGTCGACGATAAAGGCGATTTTCATGGCGCCGGGGCGGTATCCGGTGTCTCCATGCGTTCCAGCTCGATCGCCGCCGCGAGCAGTGCCAGGCGCGCGATGACGCCGTACGAATAAAACCGGTTGGGCGGACAGTTCGGGTCGCCGGGATTCGGTGAAGAGCAGGGCTCATCAAACGCCAGCGGCACGAACTGCATGCCGGGGGCATTGAGGTTCTGGTCCTTGCCGCGTTCGGTGTGCACGCGATAGAAGCCGCCGACAACGAAGTGGTCGATCATGTAAACCACCGGTTCGGCGATGGCTTCACCGACGTTTTCAAAGGTGTACACCCCTTCCTGTACGATCACGTCACTGACTTCGAGGCCTTCCTTGACCACGGCCATTTTGTTGCGCTGCTTGCGGTTGAGGCCTTTGACTTCCGACGGGTCCTTAACGGTCATGATGCCCATGCCGTAGGTGCCGGCATCGGCTTTGACGATGACGAAGGGATCTTCAGTCACGCCGTATTCGGCGTATTTTTTGCGGATGTCGGCGAGTATTTCCGAGACATAACCTTCGAGGCATTCCTCGCCCTTGCGCTCGTGGAAATTGATTTTGCCGCAGCGTTCAAAGTAAGGGTTGATCAGCCAGGGATCGATGCCGATCAGCTGCGCGAAGTCTTTGGTGACATCGTCGTAGGCGGCGAAGTGTTTGGACTTGCGGCGGGTGGCCCAGCCGGCATGCAGCGGCGGCAGCACGTTCTGCTCCAGACCCTGCAGGATCGGCGGGACGCCGGCAGACAGGTCGTTGTTGAGCAGGACCACGCAGGGATCCATCTCACCGACCTTGACCCGGTTGCCGTCGCGCTTGAGCGGCTCCAGGCACAGCGTTGTGCCGTTGGTCAGCTCAATGTCAGTGGCGGCGGTAATTTCCGGCAACAGGCTGCCGATGCGCACCTCAACGCCGGCATGGCGCAGGATGCGCGCGAGCTTTTCGACGTTCTGCAGGTAAAACTGGTTGCGGGTGTGGTTTTCCGGAACCAGCGCGATCGCACGTGCGTCCGGGCAGGCTTTTTCGATGGCAGCCATTGCCGCTTGCACACACAACGTATGGAAATCCGGATTGAGGTTGTTGAAGCCTCCGGGAAACAAATTGGTGTCCACCGGTGCAAGCTTGAATCCGGCATTGCGCAGATCAACCGAGGCATAAAACGGCGCGGCATGATCCTGCCATTGCAGGCGCAGCCAGTGTTCAATACCGGTGGTGGCCTTGAGGATGTGGCTTTCCAGTTCCTTCAGCGGGCCGGTCAGTGCAGTAGTCAGGCGGGGTACGGTCATGACGCGGATTGTAGCCGATCCCCATCAGGGCCCCTCGTCGCAGGCCTGCTTGAACGGAAGACCAAAAAAAGCGGGCGCCGTAGCGCCCGCTTGCCTCGGGGAGAGGATCCCGGAGAGGGATTACAGGTGGTAAGCCTTTTCGCCGTGTTCGTTGATGTCGAGGCCTTCGCGCTCGATTTCTTCGGACACACGCAGACCGACGATCAGGTCAACGATCTTGTAGGCAATCAGTGCCACCACACCCGACCAGACCACGGCCACACCCACACCCCACAACTGGCTGATGATCTGGGTGCTCATGCTGAAGTCGGCAACCTTGTTGGCAACATAGTCGTAGACACCCGTGCCGCCCAGGGCCGGCGAAACAAACACACCGGTGAGGATCGAACCGAGAATGCCGCCGACAGCGTGCACGCCGAACACGTCGAGTGCGTCATCCGCACCGAGCATACGCTTGAGGCCGTTGACACCCCACAGACAGACCACACCGGCGATGAGACCGATGATGATGCCGCCCATCGGGCCGACGAAGCCGCAAGCCGGGGTGATCGCAACCAGGCCGGCAACCGAACCGGAGGCTGCGCCGAGCATCGAGGGTTTGCCCTTGAGCATCCACTCGAAGATCATCCACGACATCGTGGCGGCTGCGGTGGCGAGAAGGGTGTTGACCAGGGCGAGGGTGGCGACGCCGGTAGCTTCGAGGTTGGAGCCGGCGTTGAAGCCGAACCAGCCCACCCACAGCAGCGCGGCGCCGACCATCGTGTAAGTCACGTTGTGCGGCGACATGGCTTCCTTGCCCCAGCCGACACGCTTGCCGATGACGTAAGCACCCACCAGACCGGCGATACCGGCATTGATGTGCACCACCGTGCCGCCAGCGAAGTCCAGTGCACCTTTGGCCCACAGGAAACCTGCGGCATTGGTGACTTTCTCAAGCGAAGCTGCGTCAGTAATCGCATCCGGGCCGTCCCAGTACCAGACCATGTGTGCCATCGGCAGGTAGGAGAAGGTGAACCAGAGGATGACGAACAGCAGTACTGCCGAGAACTTCATGCGTTCGGCAAATGCGCCGACGATCAGCGCCGGGGTAATGGCGGCAAACGTGGCCTGGAAGGCGAAGAACACCAGCTCGGGGATGACAATACCCTTGCTGAAGGTCGCGCCGACCGAATCAGGCGTGACGCCGGCGAGGAACAGTTTGTCAAAACCGCCAAAGAACGAGCCGCCGGCAGTAAACGCAACGCTGTAGCCGTAAATTGCCCACAGCACCGCGCACATTGCAAAGACGACATAGACCTGCATCAGAACGGACAGGGCGTTTTTGGCGCGAACCATACCGGCATAGAACAGTGCCAGGCCGGGAATGGTCATCAGGATCACCAGCACAGTAGCCATGATCATCCATGCCGTATCACCCTTGTTCGGGGTGGGTGCCGGCGCGGCTGCTTCTGCCGGTGCTGCGGCGGCAGGCGCTGCAGCGGCGGCCACAGCGGGAGCGGCGGCGGTCGGTGCTTCAGCCGGTTTGTCCTGCGCGCTGGCCGGTGCGCCGGCAAAGCCGAGGACGCCGAACAGGGCAAGAGCTGCAATCAGTTTTTTCATGTCATTCTCCAATCAAAGGGCATCTGCGCCGGTTTCACCGGTGCGGATGCGGATCACCTGTTCTAGGTCGGAGACGAAAATCTTGCCGTCGCCGATCTTGCCGGTGTTCGCGGATTTTTCGATGGCTTCGATGACCTGCTCGAGCAGTTCTGATTTGATCGCTGCTTCGACCTTGATCTTCGGCAGGAAGTCGACCACGTATTCCGCCCCACGATAGAGTTCGGTGTGCCCCTTTTGCCGTCCGAAGCCTTTGACTTCAGTGACGGTGATGCCAGTCACGCCGATGGCGGACAGCGCTTCCCTCACTTCGTCGAGCTTGAACGGCTTGATGATTGCCGTAACGAGTTTCATGTTGTATCCCCGGTTGTTTGGGACCGGCCTTGCCGCCGGTCCGCGATATCAATTAACTTAGAATGTTTTTGCAACAAAGACGGTGAACGTGTCCTTGCCGACCATCTTGCTGCTGGCGCCGTTGGTGTAGAACGACTTTTGCGCTGCAGTCATTTCAGTGCCGGTCCAGTAGCCGCCGATGGTGAAGCTTTGCGGAAGGGTGTAGGTTGCGCCGAGTTTCCAGTCTTTGTAGGACGCGCAGGTGTCGTTACTGACGCCGACACCGCAGGCGCCGCCTGAGCCTTCATATTTCTGGATGCCGTAATGGGCGACAAGGTTGAGTGCATCGGTGACCGGGAAGTTGGCGCTGAGGTCGAGGTAGGAGGAGCCGTTGCTGTCCTTGACGCCGAAGGTTTCCTTGTTAAGGCTGTAGGAATACTTCGCGCTCAGCCATTTCCAGGTCAGGGCGCCGTACAATTCCAGCGTGTCAGCTTTGGCGATGCCAGCCGGGAACGGCACGGCAGCGGTGTTTTTGGTGCCGGGATAGTAGTACTGCAGCAGGCCGACGTCGAAGCCGAGGTCGCCGGAGATGGTGCCTTTATAGCCGCCGTAGAAGTCCATTTCCAGGCTGCCGCTGGCATAGCCGGTGGCCGTCGGGGAATCGGACAGCCAGCTGATGTTCGACATCCAGGTGCCGGCGTAAAAGCCGCTGGAGTGGCTGTAGTCAAAACCGCCTTGCAAAGCCGCATCACCGTTGGTCTGGGTCAGGCCACGGAAGATGTACTGGCTGTACACGCCAACGTTGCCGGTCAGCGTATGTTCCGGGGTCGGTGCCGGAGCAGCGGCCTGAGCAAAAGCGAGAGCGGGAGCGAAAGCACCGGCAACGAGGCTGGCAATGATGGTCTTCTTAATCATGGTTTTCCCTTTTTTCAATGTTCAGTGTTGGCATATGTGCGATAAGACTGCAGGCTACACTGAGCAGGTACCATGCCAGATTAAAAATACATATTAAACAAATACTTAGTAAGTCGTGGCTATACAGGCGCAGACCCTGACGCACCGTTTGGGTGCGCAAAAAATGGGGTACTGCACCAGTAACTGGCGGGTTTGCCCCAGCGTGATGCGCCAGCCCGGAACGGGGTGTCGAGAGCGGGAATTGCTACACTGCCTGCAACAGGGAGGTTCCATGAACCAGAAGTTGATCGATGATATTAATGAAAAGCTGAAAGCGGTGATGGCGCAAAGCCCCGCTGCCGATCTGGAGCGCAATCTGCGGGCAATGCTCGGCGCTGCCTTTGCGCGGCTGGATCTGGTCAGCCGCGAAGAGTTCGACATCCAGCGTGAAGTGCTGGCCCGCAGCCGGGCCCGGCTCGCTGAACTCGAAAAGCAGGTGGCCGCGCTTGAAGCCGCCGCCTCCACGCCGGAGCGGCGCTAGTCTCCGTCGCCCTGCGTCAGCCGGCGGCCGGGGCTGGACGTTAATCCCGGTATTACGACCATGCCCATGATGCCGTGTCCCTTGCCGTCCTTTACAGCCGCGCGCTTGCCGGCCTTGATGCTCCGCTGGTCACCGTGGAAGCGCATCTCGGCAACGGCCTGCCGAGCTTTACCATCGTCGGGTTGCCGGAAGCCGAGGTCAAAGAAGCCAAGGACCGTGTCCGCGCCGCGCTGCTGAATGCGCGGTTTGAATTTCCGGCCCGGCGCATCACCGTCAATCTGGCACCTGCCGATCTGCCCAAGGAATCGGGACGTTTCGATTTACCGATCGCGCTGGGCATTCTGGCGGCTTCCGGGCAGATTCCCGGCGAGCGCCTGCGGCAATTGGAATTTGCCGGGGAACTGGCGCTGACCGGCGAATTGCGACCGGTACGCGGCGCGCTGGCGATGGCGCTGGCGGTGGCCCGCGACAGCCGCGAATTTATCCTGCCGCAGGCCAATGCGCCCGAAGCAGCGCTGGCACAGGGCGCCAGGGTTTATGCAGCGCCTGCCTTGCTGGATGTCTGTGCCCACTTGGCCGGAGAGACATCGCTGGCTCCCGCAATGCCTGCTGCAGTTCAAGCGCTAGCTCCCTATGCCGATCTGACGGATATCAAAGGCCAGGCGCAGGCGCGACGCGCGCTGGAAATTGCCGCGGCAGGAGCGCACAGCCTGTTGATGGTCGGTCCGCCGGGCACCGGCAAGACCATGCTGGCGCAACGCCTGCCGGGCATCCTGCCGCCGATGACCGAAGTGGAGGCCCTGGAATCGGCTGCCGTGCAGTCGATCGGCAAGCGGGGTTTTGATGTCTCGCTATGGAAGCAGCGGCCGTACCGGGCACCGCACCATACGGCATCCGCAGTCGCGCTGGTGGGTGGCGGCAGCAATCCGCGGCCCGGCGAAATTTCACTGGCCATGCATGGCGTGCTGTTTCTCGATGAGCTGCCGGAGTTCGAGCGCAAGGTGCTCGAGGTATTGCGCGAGCCGCTGGAGTCGGGACGCATCACGATTTCGCGTGCCGCCAACCAGGCGGATTTTCCGGCGCGTTTCCAGCTGGTCGCTGCGATGAATCCCTGTCCCTGCGGTTTTCTCGGCCATCACAACAGCCGTTGCCGCTGCACGCCGGATCAGCTCGCGCGTTATCGCGGCCGCATTTCAGGGCCGCTGCTGGATCGCATTGATCTGCAGATTGAGGTGCCGGCCTTGCCCGAGAACGATTTGCTTGGGAAGGCGGCCGGCGAGAGCTCCGGTGTTGTGCGCGACCGCGTCAGCGCGGCGCGCGGGCGGGCGCTTTCTCGGCAGGACAAACCCAATGCGCAATTGGCCGCGCGGGAAATCGACAGACACTGCGCACCCGATGACAAGGGTGCGACGCTGCTCAAGCAGGCGATTGCCCGGCTTGGATTGTCGGCACGTGCTTATCACCGGATTTTGCGGGTGGCGCGAACGATTGCCGATCTGGACAGCGCCGAAAAGGTCCTGTCCGGGCATGTCGCAGAAGCCATTCAATATCGCCGCTTCGAGCGCGCAGCCTGAACAGGCGCACACCCGCCAGCGCGGGTGGATGAACCGGTGATGCCGTGATCAGGGCGCCGGCTTGGCGCTATCCGGCTCCAGGGCAGCCAGAAGATTCCCGCGGTTGATCGGCTTGATCAGGATTGCATCGAAGCCGGATTGCAGGATGCTGTTCTGCGCATCTTCCATAGCGTGCGCCGTGTAGGCGACAACCCGCAGGTGTTTGAGAGCCGCAGAGGCCTTGATGATTCTGCAGACATCGGTTCCCGACATCACCGGCATGCTGATGTCGAGCAAAACGCAATCGTATGGTGCCTCACGCAGCGCATCGAGGGCCGCTTGACCGCTGTCTGCCTCAAAGCATTGCCATCCGGTATCGCGCAGCAGCATACCGGGAAGGCGGCGATTGATCGGGTGGTCGTCAACGACCAGCAGGCGACGGTTATTCATTTTTCAGCGGCAGGGTGAAGTGGAAAGTGCTGCCCAGATCAGGCTTGGATTGAAACCAGATCTCCCCACCCATGAACTGGACCATATCCTTGGAAAGCGCCAGTCCCAGTCCGCTGCCTTCATGCTGGCGGGTGATGAAATTGTCCAATTGACGGAAGCGGTCAAAAATCTGGTTTTGCATTTCCAAGGGAATGCCGATGCCGGAGTCGGTGATGCTGAATTGGATTTTGTTTCCTGCGGCCGATTTACTGACCCGCAGGAGAACAAAACCGTAGTCAGTGAATTTGATGGCATTTTGAAGAAGATTGTTGAGCACTTGCGAAACCTTGGTGACATCCATGACTAAGACCTTTGGTAAACGCTCTTCCACTTCCAGATGAACTTCAATACCCTTCTTTTTTGCGTTTCCGGAGTGCAGGACAATCACTTTCTCCAGCACATCGTGGAGATTCACCGAGCTTTCATTGAGCGTCATCCGTCCTGCTTCAATCTTCGCCAGGTCCAGCGTGGTGTTCACCAGCGCCAGAAGGTGTTCCCCGGATTCATGGATGGTTTTTGCCGTTTCACGGTCCTCGGGGTCTTTGGCATGGTCTTTAAGGTATTCCGAGTAGCCCAGGATTCCGGTGAGCGGCGTTCTCAGCTCGTGGGATATGCGCGAAATGAATTCCGATTTAATGCGCGTCGCCTCCAATGCTTCCCGCGCACTGTTCTCCATGGCGGTGTTGACCCGTTCCTGGGCCTTGAGGGTGCGTTGCAAGGCGGCAGTGGCCAGCAGCAGCAGAGCTGTCATGGCCAACCCCAGGCCGGTCTGGCCTGACTGGTTTTTTGTGCCAGGTTCATTGACGCACTTTACTGCATAGCTTCTGCCTGTTCCAAGACGGGTGGTTGCGGGTTGATCGCCGCAGGTGCCGGTGGCCGATAGCCCAGCGAGCTGTGCGGTCTCACGGTG
>JAURHM010000066.1 GCA_030833315.1 Burkholderiales bacterium | reverse complement strand
TCGCCCAGCAAGACATCGATTTGCCTGAGCTTTACGACCGCCTGCTCCGGGCCATGCTTCTTGTTCGCCATTCGTAGACTCCTTCTTCCAAGTTGAAAAATACAACATTCAACCTGGCACAGAAAAAGCCAGTCAGGTCAGAACCCTGCTTGGCAGCAATATTTTCAACGGATTGTGGATTATTCCGGTTGCCGCCCTGATCCATCCGATCGAGGTAGATCTGATGCAGACCGGAACCGCTGTAGTTTTCGGCATGGTAGCCCTGCTGGTCGCATTCCCGACGCGAAACGGCATCATTGAGCGAAGGCATGGCGTCGTCCTACTGCTGGTTTATGGCACCTACATCTCAACCGTGCTGCTGACCTGAGGCTCTCGTCGGCATCCCTAAAGTGTCGCGATGATGAATGCGGGAATGGCTTCGAGTCTGCGATAACGCGAGACCACGGCCGCAGGCAGCCGTGCAACGTTGGCGACGACCCGGCGGCAATTCCGCTCGCCGCAATTACATCTCATGGTCCAGATATCGTCAGCACCGAGCTGGGTCGAATAGTCGTGAGTCACTTCACGGCCAACCGCAATTTTTTTCAGCGCACGCAACTGCAATCCGCCTGCAGTCCGCACAAGACGTGCATTCGGATTGCATGAGTGGTTGGCAAAAGCGCCGATTTCACCTTCAGGATCCAGATAGAGTTCAGCGTCGAAACGATAACAGTTTGCACCTCGGCGCGGATCCGTTTTCCAGTAACCCCAGACGGTTTTAGGCGTAACAATGCGGCCACGAACTCGACAGATCAGATCATCCGGATCAAACGCGCGCAAGGCGGCGATGCCGAGCCCGTTGCGCACCGGACGCACGGTCAGCGATTGGCCATATTTCAATTGAACAACTCCAGAAGTCAGCGGCCGCGCAACAGCGCCCGGCCATCAATCGGCCCTGATGTTGCCTGCCTTGGCGACTTTGGTCCAGTTCGCGATCTCCGCCGCGATAAATCTGGAGAATTCAGCCGGAGTATTGCCCACAATGTCACCTTGCTGGGCTTCAATCCGCTCCCTGATTTCAGCCAACTTGAGAACTTTTGCCATTTCCACATTCAGGCGGCTGAGCACTGACCGGGGCGCTTGAGTAGGGGCAACCAGACCAAACCATGAAGTGGCATCGACGGCCGCATAACCAGCCTCGGCCATAGTTGGTACTTCAGGCAGCGCCGCCACGCGTTTGGCGCTTGTTACGGCCAGTGCGCGTACCTTGCCGGCTTTGATTTGCGGGATCGCCAGCGTCAATGTCGGAAATACCATGGTGATTTGCCCGCCCAGTAGACTGGTCATCGCCGGCGCAGCGCCTTTGTGCGGTACATGCAGCATGTTGATTCCGGCTGCCACCTTCAACTGCTCACCGGCCATGTGCAGCGGTGTGCCAACGCCACCGGAACCAAAAGTCAGTTGCCCCGGTTTCACTTTGGCCAGCTCAACGATTTCCCTGACACTGCGCGCAGCAACGGAAGGATGCACGACCAATGCATTGGGTACGCTCATCACCTGGGTGATCGCGGAGAAATCCTTCTGCACATTGAATGGCAATTTCGCGTATATCGCAGGTACGATGCCGAAAGCGGTGTCTGCCATCAATAAAGTGTGTCCGTCAGGCCCGCTCTTGGCCACCAGATCGGTACCGATGATAGAACCCGCACCGGGCCGGTTGTCGACCACTACGGTCTGTCCCAGCAATTCACCCAGTTTGGGTGCGGTGACGCGTGCTGCAAAATCGGTAGTGCCTCCCGGCGCATAAGCCACCACCAGCCGGATCGGGCGACTGGGATAATCTGCCGCCCGAGCGATCGAGCCGCACGAAATAATCAATATAATCAATAATTTAATCACATTTCACCGTTATAATCATTCCAAGGCACTGCGAATTTGCTCCAAAGCTGCCGGATCTTCGATCGTCGTCAGATCACCCGGATCCCTGCCTTCGGCCAAAGCCTGCAAGGATCGCCGCAACAGCTTCCCAGAGCGGGTTTTCGGCAATGTATTTACGAACAACACCCGTCGCGGCCTTGCAATTGCGCCCAGTTGATGGTCCACGGCATCCATAACCTCCTTTTCCTGTCGAGTTCGTTCGGCTTCGGTATTCAGTCTGGATGCGTCTTTCACTACAGCAAATGCAAGCGGCATCTGCCCCTTCAGCGCATCAGCAACGCCCACCACGGCAACCTCCGCGATATTGGCGTGCGATTGCACAGCCTCCTCGATTTCGCGTGTTCCGATACGATGGCCGGCAACGTTGATCACATCATCCGTGCGTCCGAGGATGAAGGTATACCCTTCGCTGTCCCGAACGCCCCAGTCAAATGTTGAATAGAGCAACAGCTTCGGGAACGTCCTGAAATAGGTATTGATGAAACGTTCGTCGTCGCCCCATACGGTAGTCATGCATCCCGGTGGCAATGGCGGCGCAATGGTCAGGACCCCCTTCTCTCCGGGTGCGGCTTCCGTGGCATCCGATTCGCGAAGCAGCTTAAGGTCATAACCGTATACCGGGAAACCGGGACTGCCGTATTTGATCTTTGCCTTTTCGATACCCGGTGCGAGCGACAGGATGGGCCAGCCGGTTTCGGTCTGCCAGTAATGATCGATCACCGGTTTGCCGATGGCATCATGAATCCAGCGATGCGTCGGCTCATCCAGCGGCTCGCCGGCAAGGAACAGATGACGCAGCGAGGACAGGTCGTATTTTTTCAGATAGGCCGGATCCTGCTTTTTCAGCACCCGTGCTGCCGTCGGTGACGAGAACATCACCGTGACCTTATGCTCCTGCACGATTTTCCACCAGATACCCGCATCGGGCCGGATCGGCAATCCCTCATACAGAACGGTGGTCATGCCGTGGATCAGCGGGCCATAGACGATATAGGAATGCCCGACGACCCAGCCCACATCCGAGGTGGTGAACATGGTTTCACCGGGCTTGCCGCAATAGATGTGCTCCATGGAACTGGCCAGCGCTACGGCATAACCGCCGGTATCGCGCTGCACACCCTTGGGTTTGCCGGTGGTGCCCGAGGTATACAGAATGTAGGAAGGTTCGCTGGACTCCAGCCAGGTCACGGGAACCTGTGTGCTGCCGTGTTGCTTCAAAGCTTCGGCGTAATCGACATCGCGCCCCGGCACCATCTTGAAATCCTTGTCGATACCGCGATTGACCACCAGCACTTTTTGCGGTGGATGTTTTGAAAGACTCGCCGCTTCATCCACCAGCGGTTTGTAATGGAGCGCCTTGCCGCCACGCAGACCGGCGTCAGCGGTAATCAGCAACTTCGGTTTGGCATCATCAATACGGGTGGCGCAACTGGCAGCGGCAAAACCGCCGAACACCACCGAATGCACGGCACCCAGCCTTGCACAGGCGAGCATTGCAAACGCCGCCTCGGGAATCATCGGCATATAGATCAGCACGCGATCCCCGCGCCCCACACCTTGGGCCTGGATCACGGCGGCGCAGGCGTTTACCGCCGCATGCAGTTCACGATAACTGTAGCTGCGTTTGGTATCCGTTTCGGTAGAGATATAGACCAGCGCAGGCTGATCGCCGCGCGTATCCAGATGCCGGTCAATCGCGTTGTAGCAAAGATTGGTTTGACCGCCGACGAACCATTTGGCAAATGGCGGTTTACTGAAATCGAGAACCCGGTCAAAAGGTCGATGCCAGTAGATGCGCTGCGCCTCTTCTGTCCAGAACGACTCCCGGTCCTCGATGGAACGGCGATGAAAATCAGCGTAAGCGCCCATATCCCCTCCAGTCATTGGCGGTGCGGCGCTGTTGTTATGAAATGTCTACGACGCCCGCAGGGGCATTATCTACCGCGGGGTCTTACAAAATCCTGACCACGGCACGGCCACGGATAGCACCTTTGAGCATGCGCTCAAAATACCCGTGCAAATCGCTCAAGCTAATCGTCTGCGCAATGCTGTCCAGATGCCGTGGTTTGAGATCGGTAGCCAGTCGTCCCCACACTTTCCTGCGCAATGCCATCGGGGTCGCCACCGAATCCACGCCGATCAGGCGCACGCCACGCAGGATGAACGGCAGTACATTGGTTTTCAGCTCTATGCCGCCGGCATTGCCGAAACTGCCGATAACGCCGTGGGGCTGCATTGTCCGCGTCAGCCAGCCTAGCTGATCACCACCAACGGAATCCAAAGCGGCCGCCCACAGCGGTTTTTCCAGCGGACGCGTGCCGAAATCCACAGCAGCACGATCGAGAATCTCAGCTGCACCCAGCTTACGCAGATAGTCCTGTTCCGCGGTCTTGCCGGTGATCGCCGTTACCGCATAACCTTTGGCAGCCAGCATGTCGATAGCCAGACTGGCCACGCCGCCGGTTGCGCCGTTGACCAGTACCTTACCTCCTGCCGGTGTCATGCCGTTCAACTCGAGCAATTCAACCGCGAGGCCTGCGGTATATCCCGCCGTTCCCAGGGCCATGGCTTCGAACAGGGACAGTCCCTTGGGCAGCGGCACCACCCAGTCGGCCGGCACGCGGCAAATACCGGAATAACCACCGTCATGGGCCACGCCCATGTCGTAACTGGTGCAGATGATTTCATCGCCCGGCTTGAATCGCACATCACTGGAACTCAACACAGTGCCTGCGGCATCAATGCCGCCGATCAGCGGGTAGTTGCGGATGATTTTTCCGCCGGCGCCGGTAGCGGCCAAGGCGTCCTTGAAATTGACGCTGGAAAACGCCGTCTGGAAAACCACTTCGCCGCGACCGATATCCGCCGTCGGCACATCGACGACAATACCATCTATCTTGTTGTTTTCATTGAATATTCTGTAGGCCTTGCATTGTTCCATGACGTCCTCACGGCAGATGGGGTTGAGCGAGGTACTGGTGCGTCTGCATTTCCGTCAGGCGGCTGGCCAGCCGCTCTTTTAATGAAGCATTCAAATGCGCCTGAAAACCGTCGCTGTCAGTAGCTGCTGCGACCAGATCGTCGACAGGCACCGCAGCACTGAGCATCAACTTGACCCGCCGATCATAGAACTCATCGACCAGCCACACAAACCGCCTCAGCATGTCGCTGTCATCCGGTGTGAAACAAGGTACCGCCGAGATCAGAACCGTGTGATAACGACGTGACAGCTCGATGTAATCGGGTTTGCCTCGAGGTCCCGAACAAAGCTCTTCGAAATCGAACCAGGCGATGCCCGGCGACTGACGACGGACCCGGATCAGGCGATCCTCGATATCCAGCGGCGCATTGTCCTCACCACCACTGGAAATATGGCTGAAGGCCTCATCCAGATGCCGGTCAGCGTCGGCACCGATATGGTAAGTCCCCGCCTTTTCCAGTTCGCGCAAACGGTAATCCGTGCCGGCATCGACATTGACCACCGTCATGCGTTCCAGGATCAGGTCAATCGCCGGCAGGAACTGCACGCGCTGCAGGCCGTGCTGATAGAGCTCGTTCGGGGCGAAATTGGAGGTCGTCAGCAGCACCACGCCTTCGCTCATCAGCCCTTCCAGCAGACGCCGCATCAACATCGCATCGGTGATGTCGGTGACATGGAATTCATCGAGGCAGAGAATCTGCGCTTCGGCAGCGATATCGCGTGCGATCAGTGACATCGGATCAGCCTGCCCCTGATGACGGCTCAGACCCTTGTGGATTTCCTGCATGAAGCGGTGGAAATGCACCCGCTTCTTGGTGACGTCAGGCACGAAGGCAAAAAAGCTATCCATCAGGAAGCTTTTGCCGCGACCGACACCACCCCAGAGATAGACGCCTCGGATGACGCGGCTGCGGTTGAGAAAACTCAGCAGGCCGCGGCGCTGCTGGCGGCGATCAAGATCTTCGTGCGCTCGCTGCAGTTCCCTTGCAGCAACATTCTGTGCATCGTCAGGCGCGAAACCGTGCTCGGCGGCACGGTCCCGCAGGAACTTGAAGAAATCGGCAGACAAAGGCGAACCGGGATCGGGATTACAGGTTCAGCGTCCTGTTGTCGACGGCGAGCGCCGCTTCCTTCATCGCTTCTGACAGAGAAGGATGGGCGTGGCAGATCAGCGCAATGTCTTCTGACGCTGCACCGAACTCCATCGCCACCACGGCTTCGGCGATCAGCTCTGATGCCATCGGGCCGATGATGTGCACTCCGAGAATGCGGTCAGTGCGTTCATCGGCCAGGAATTTTACGAAACCGGTGGTATCGCCCAGCGCACGCGCACGGCCGTTAGCCATGAAGGGAAAGGAACCGGAACGGTATTTCACGCCTTCCTGCTTCAGCTGCTGTTCTGTTTTTCCCACCCAGGCAATTTCCGGCGAGGTGTAGATCACCCAGGGCACGGTATTGAAATCCACATGACCATGTTTGCCAGCAATACGCTCGGCCACAGCAACACCCTCTTCTTCCGCCTTGTGCGCCAGCATCGGGCCGCGCACCACGTCGCCCACCGCCCACACCGCCTGCAGATTGGTCTTGCAGTCGCCGTCAACGGCGATGAAGCCGCGCTCGTCGAGCTTCAGACCGACGGCATTGCCGTTGAGACCCTGCGTGTTGGGCACGCGGCCGATCGACACGATCAGCTTGTCCACCACCAGCGTCTGGGCTGCGCCCGCGCTGTCGGTGTATTCGACAGTGACGTTTTTCTTCGCCGTGATCTTGCCGACCTTGACTCCGGTGTGAATGGCCAGCCCCTGCTTGGTGAAGACCTTCTGCGCTTCCTTGGCGACCTGCTCGTCGACCGCGCCGAGGAAAGCCGGCAGCGCTTCCAATACCGTGACTTCAGCACCGAGGCGGCGCCATACGCTGCCCATTTCCAGACCGATCACGCCGGCGCCGATCACGCCCAGCTTTTTCGGGGTTTCGGCAATCGCCAGCGCGCCGGCGTTGTCAAGGATCAGCTTGTTGTCAAAAGGCACATCGGGCAGTGCACGCGGGTTGGACCCCGTCGCAATGATCACATGTTTTGCGGTCAGCACGTCAGCGGTTTTACCTGACACCTGGATCTGCCAGGCACCGGCAGCACCACCCGCAAAAGCACCCTTGCCGTGGAAAAACGTGACCTTGTTTTTCTTGAACAGGTAGAGGATGCCTTCGTTGTTCTGTTTGACGACCTTGTCCTTGCGCTTGAGCATCTGACCGACGTCGATGGCCAGGCCTTTAACCTGGATGCCGTGGTCGGCGAACGCATGGCTGGCATGGTCAAAATTTTCAGAGGACTGCAGCAGCGCCTTCGACGGAATGCAGCCGACGTTGGTGCAGGTGCCGCCGGGAGCAGGTTTACCCTCAGGGGTGCTCCACTCGTCGATACAGGCAACCTGCATGCCAAGCTGCGCAGCACGGATCGCTGCAATGTATCCGCCGGGACCGGCGCCGATGACTACGACGTCAAATGATTTGGCCATGATCGGTAAACCGTCTGTAAATATAGGGTTTGAAAACGTGAACGGCGGCCGCGCTGTTGCGCCGCACCGCCGTGATGCCTTTGAAAATCAGATATCGAGCAGCAGACGCGCCGGATCTTCCAGCGCTTCCTTCATCGCCACCAGTGCCAGCACCGCTTCGCGACCGTCAATGATGCGGTGATCATAGGACAGTGCGAGGTAGTTCATCGGCCGGATCACGACCTGGCCGTTTTCCGCCACCGGACGGTCCTTGGTCGCATGCACGCCGAGAATGGCGCTCTGCGGCGGGTTGATGATCGGCGTCGACAGCATCGAACCGAAGGTGCCACCGTTGGAAATAGAGAACGTGCCGCCAGTGAGTTCCTCGATGGTCAACTTGCCGTCCTGGGCGCGTTTGCCGAATTCGGCAATCTGCTTTTCGATGTCGGCAAGGCTCATCTGATCGCAGTTACGCAGGATGGGCACCACCAGACCGCGCGGGCTGCCTACGGCGATGCCGATGTCGAAGTAGCCGTGATAAACAATATCGTTGCCGTCGACCGAGGCATTCACCACCGGGTATTTTTTCAGCGCATGCACCGCCGCTTTCACGAAGAAGGACATGAAGCCGAGCTTCACGCCGTGCTCCTTCTCGAACTTGTCCTTGTACTTGGCGCGCATGTCCATCACCGGCTGCATATTGACCTCGTTGAACGTGGTCAGAATGGCTGCGGTGGATTGCGACTGCACCAAGCGCTCGGCAATACGGGCGCGCAGGCGGGACATCGGAACGCGCTGCTCGGGACGCTCGCCCAGATCACCCAGATCAACGGTTGGCATTGCCCTAGCCGGAGCCGG
The DNA here is from genome assembly GCA_030833315.1 of Burkholderiales bacterium. GTDB lineage: Bacteria > Pseudomonadota > Gammaproteobacteria > Burkholderiales > SG8-41. The sequence continues at coordinate 4,840 of JAURHM010000066.1, read as the reverse complement.
TGCGGCCGCAGGCGCTTTGGCGCCGCCCGCATTTAGTCCACCTTCTGCTGCCTGAATGACATCGCCCTTGGTGACACGACCGCCACGACCGGTTCCACTGAGGGAGCCGGTATCGATATTCTTTTCAGCAGCCATCTTTTGCGCCGAAGGCATTGCCGGTGAACCTGCTGCGGCTTTCGCCAGTGCAGCAGCCGGAGCCGCTGCTGGGGCAGGAGCCACCCCGGCCTTACCCGCTTCGGGCTTGGCTTCAGTATCGATGGTGGCGATGATTTCGTTGCTGGTCACCGTACCGCCATCGGCCTTGACAATCTTTACCAGCACGCCGGCCTGAGGTGCCGGGGTCTCGAGCACAACCTTGTCGGTCTCGATATCCACCAGATTCTCGTCGCGTTTTACGAATTCACCGGTCTTCTTGTGCCACGACACGAGGGTCGCCTCTGCGACAGACTCCGAGAGCTGGGGCACTTTCACATCAACGAGCATGATTACTCCGTAAACCTATGATTTAATTGATTAATTAATGCTCTTCGCCTTCGGCCAACGGCCGCGGCTTGGAAAGACGAGGCTCGCTGCCGCCAGCCATGGTCAAGGCCTGATTCACCAGTTCCTTCTGTTGCTTCTCGTGCAAAGACTTGTAACCCGCCGCCGGCGATGCCGAAGAATCGCGGCCTGCGTAATACAACTTCTGGTGCGGCAGCAAATGGCGCATCAGGTAATGCTGGATATGCCGCCAGGAACCCTGATTGCGCGGCTCTTCCTGACACCAGACGATTTCTTTAGCGTTTTTGTAGCGTACGATCTGGGCACGGAATTCCTCATGCGCAAACGGATAGATCTGCGCAATCCGCACCAGCGGCAGATTGGGAATGGCGCGGATGCGACGTTCGTTGCGCAGGTCGTAATAAACCTTACCGCTGCAGAAAATGACGCGTTCGACTTTTTCGGGATCAATTTCTCGCGAATCCCAATCTTCGTTGACCGGATTGAATTTGTCGTTGGCGAATTCTTCCAGCGGCGACACCGATTCCTTGTGACGCAGCAGACTTTTTGGAGAAAAGATGATCAGCGGTTTGCGATGCGGACGGATCATTTGCCGGCGCAGCAGGTAATACATCTGCACCGGCGTTGCCGGCACACAAACCTGCATGTTGTAGTCGGCACAAAGTTGCAGGAAACGCTCAATGCGACCCGAGGAATGTTCCGGACCCGCGCCTTCATAGCCGTGCGGTAGCATCATGGTCAGGCCGCACATACGACCCCACTTCACTTCACCCGAGGCGATGAACTGATCGATCACCACCTGAGCGCCGTTGACGAAGTCACCGTACTGCGCCTCCCAGATCACCAGTTCTTTCGGACCGGAGGTCGAGTATCCGTATTCAAAGCCGAGCACCGCTTCTTCCGACAGCACCGAATCGATGACGACAAAGTCACCCTGATTCGGCGCCAGGTGCTGCAGCGGCATATAGGTGCCCTGATCGCCGCGTTCACGGTTCTGGTCATGCAATACCGCATGGCGATGGAAGAAGGTGCCGCGACCCGAGTCCTGGCCCGACAGGCGCACTGAAAAACCTTCAGTCAGCAGCGAAGCGTAAGCCAGCGTTTCCGCCATGCCCCAATCCAGCGGCAGCTTCCCCTCCGCCATCAGGCGGCGGTCCTGCATGATTTTTTCGACGCGCGGATGCAGCTTGAAATTGGCCGGGACTTCGCAAACCTTGCGTGCAAGTTCCTGCAGCCGTTCGATCGGCATCCGGGTATCGTCGTTCTGATTCCACTTGGTGCCTTTGTACGGGCTCCAGTCGGTCTCGAACGGCGGCTTGTAGTTCGAAAGGATCGTCTTGTTGGTGTGATAGCCGTGATCCAGCGCATCACGGAATTCGGCGACCATTTTGTCCGCATCGGCTTCGGCAACCACACCTTCCTTGATCAGGCGGTCGGCATAGACCTTGCGCGGCGTCGGGTGCGAGTGAATGCGGCGATACATCAGCGGCTGCGTCACCATCGGCTCGTCCTGCTCGTTATGGCCAAGACGGCGATAACAGATCAGGTCCAGCACCACGTCTTTCCTGAACTTCGTGCGGTATTCGAGCGCGATTTCGGTGGCAAAACACACCGCTTCAGGATCATCGCCATTGACGTGGAATATCGGCACTTCAAGCATCTTCGCCACGTCCGAGCAATACAGCGTCGAGCGCGAATCACGCGGGTCCGACGTGGTAAAGCCGATCTGGTTGTTGATGATGATGTGCACGGTGCCGCCGGTGCCGTAACCGCGGGTTTCGGCAAGGTTCAATACTTCCTGGATCACGCCCTGTCCGGCAAATGCGGCATCACCGTGAATCAGCACGGGCAGCACCTGGCCGCCGGTATGGTCCTTGCGGCGGTGCTGGCGCGCACGCACCGAACCTTCGACCACCGGATTGACGATCTCGAGGTGGGACGGGTTGAACGCCACCGTGACATGCATCGGACCGCCAGGGGTCATCACGTTCGACGAAAAACCATCGTGGTATTTGACATCGCCGGCGAGCACGTCAGCCTGCTGCTTGCCTTCGAATGAGGAGAACAGGTCCTTGGGCATCTTGCCCAGGGTGTTGACCAGCACATTCAGACGGCCGCGGTGCGCCATGCCGATTACCAGCTCCTGAACGCCCGAACTGCCCGCCTTTTGCAGCAGGTGGTCCAGCATCGGGATCAGGCCGTCGCCGCCCTCGAGCGAGAAACGCGTCTGGCCGACGTATTTGGCGTTGAGGTATTTTTCCAGCGTCTCGGCAGCAGTCAGCCTGTCAAGCAGATGTTTCTTGAATGCTGCGTCATAGTTCGGGCGGCCGCGGGTCGGCTCCAGCTTCTCCGACATCCAGCGCTTCTGCGGGATGTCGGAGATATACATGTATTCAACACCGATGGTGCCGCAATAAGTGTCGCGAAGAGCCTGCAGGATATCGCGCAGCGGCGCCTTGGCCGGGCCATGCAGCGTGCCGGTTTCGAACACGGCATCCATGTCCTGATCGGTCAGGCCGTAAAACGACGGATCAAGTTCGGCGATAGCCGGCTGCTCCATGCGTTTCAGCGGGTCCACATTGGCAATGCGGTTGCCCTGAAAACGATAGGCCGAAATCAGCTGCAGCACCGAGAACTGCTTCTGCGGATTGCGCTGCGTGGCTTCGCTGCTGCCGCCACCAGTGCGCCGGCTGCGGGCGAGTTCAACAAAACGCTGCTGGATCTCGGAATGATCGACGTCGGCCGGGCCGTCATCGAGCTTCTGCAGTTCGTCGAAATAGCCGCGCCAGCGAGGCTCCACTGACTGCGGATCTTTCAGATACTGCTCGTAAAGACCTTCCACGAACGGTGCATTGGCACCGAACAGCAGCGAGGTGGCTCGCGATTCTTTGATCATCTCTTTACCTGACCGTTTTGCGACAAAGGCCCCGCGATCTGCGGGGCCTCATTGCCTTATTTGCGTTTACCAATCGGCACAAAGTCGCGGGGCGTCGCGCCGGTAAACAACTGGCGCGGACGGCCGATTTTCTGTTCCGGATCAGCGATGAGCTCCTTCCACTGCGCAATCCAGCCGACGGTACGTGCCAGCGCGAAGATCGCGGTGTACATGCTGACGGGTATACCCAGCGCCTTGTAAACAATGCCCGAATAGAAGTCGACGTTCGGATACAGCTTGCGTTTGATGAAGTAATCGTCGCTCAGCGCAATCCGTTCCAGCTCCATCGCCAGCTTGATCAGCTTGTTGTCTTTCATGTCGAGCTCTTCCAGAACCTCATGGCAGGTTTTCTGGATCAGCTTGGCACGCGGATCGTAGTTCTTGTAAACACGGTGACCGAAGCCCATCAGCATGGCGTGGCCGTCTTTCTCTTTCACGCGCTTGATGAAGGCCGGGATGTTCTTGATGTCGCCGATTTCGTCGAGCATCTTCAGCACGGCTTCGTTGGCGCCGCCGTGCGCCGGGCCCCACAGGCTGGCAATGCCGGCCGAGATGCAGGCAAACGGGTTGGCACCGGTCGAACCGGCCAGACGCACCGTTGAGGTTGACGCGTTCTGTTCGTGGTCGGCATGCAGGATCAGGATGCGGTCGATCGCGCGCGAGATCACCGGGTTCGGCACGTATTCCTCGCAGGGGGTGCCGAACATCATGTAAAGAAAGTTGTCGGTATAGGACAGTTTGTTCTTCGGATACATGAACGGCTGACCCATGTTGTATTTGTAGGTCATTGCCGTGATCGTCGGCAGTTTCGCAATCAGGCGGAACGCAGAGATATCGCGGCTGCGCTCGTCATAGATGTTGATCGAGTCGTGGTAAAACGCCGACAGCGCGCCGACCACACCACACATCACTGCCATCGGGTGGGCATCGCGGCGAAAACCACTGTAGAAGCGCGACAGCTGCTCGTGCACCATCGAATGCCGGGTGACGATGCCGTCGAATTCGAGCTTCTGCTCTTTGTTGGGCAGCTCGCCGTTGAGGATCAGGTAGGCAACTTCAAGGAAGTCGCATTTTTCAGCCAATTGTTCGATCGGGAAACCGCGATACAGCAGGATGCCTTGGTCGCCATCGATATACGTGATGTTGGAGCGGCAGCTCGCCGTCGACATGAAACCGGGGTCATAAGTGAACTTGCCGGTCTTGCCGTAAAGGCTGCGGACGTCGATAACCTCAGGTCCGATGGTCCCGCCCAAAACGGGGAAATCCACCGAGGGGCTGCCGTCGCTGAAAGAGAGGGTCGCGAGCTTTTCTTTCATAACAATCTCCGTATTATCAGTTACTTAAGTTATATATCTTATGTAATACATCAATCTGCAAGTCGCGCCGTTACTGCCTTTGCATGCG